>NZ_JBSFWU010000114.1:0-22756 GCF_053594995.1 Streptomyces sp. NPDC002536 | reverse complement strand
CTGTCCTCAGCTTCACCGCCCTGCTGCGACAGGGTCAGCGGTGCAGGTCTCTCACCTCCACACAATCGAACAACGCCTCATGGCGCACGAGTACGAATACTCATGAGCGCTGTCGGTGGCCCAGGTGATACTGATGCGCAGTTAGGTGTGAGGTACACGGTGAACGGCAGGGAGGGGCGGGCGGCGTCATGCCTGGGTGGGACATCAAGCCGGACGCGGTGCGTGTGGTGCTGGGCAACACGCGCGACAAGGCCGAGAAGCTCGGAGAAGAGCTGCAGGCCTACGCCGCCAGCATGGAGAGCGCGGCGAAGTCGGCCGGCACGATGATCCAGGGTGAGACCCCCAAGGACGGCGCCTTCGGCCCGGTGGCCGGAGCGCTGGGCGAGTTCGGCAAGAACACACAGGACGACCTGAAGTTCCTGATGGTCCGCTCGGCCAAGTCCATACACGGCGCTGTGGAAGCCACACGCTGCTACGAGAACGGTGCCCTGGAGATGGCGCAGAACGCCCAGAACGCGGCGGCTCAGGCGCCCACCCCCAAGGAGCTGAAGGGGGAGGACGGGAAGTGATCGAGCCCGAGAAGATACCCCACTGCACCAGCAACTTCGACCAGTTGGAGAAGGATGCCGCGGCGCTGAAGAAGACGGCGTCCAGCATCCGCACGACCGGTGGTGACATCCACAGCACCTTCCAGGGCCTGGACCCGGTCTACGAGGCTCCGGAGAAGGGCCCGTTGCTGCACACCACCGTCCCGGTGCGCGAGGGGGCGGACCACTTCGCGTCCAAGCTGGAGACGGTCGGCGGCGCACTGTCCGACTTCGCCCACACCGGGCGCCCGCTGGCCAAGCGAATGGACGAGCTCCGACGCGAGGCCGAGGCCTTCGCGAAGTCGGTGGCGGACGACAAGCACTGGCAGCGCGACGACAAGAAGCAGAAGGAGAACGCCCGCCTGACGCACGAGGTGGGCCGCGTCTGAGGCGAGTTCCAGGATGCCGAGCGCTCCACTGCGGACAAGATCAGCGCCCTGGTCGGGAACACCCGTTGGGTACCGGACGACGGTTCGCACAAGCCGGGCATGTACGGCTTCGCCACGGAAGATGCGGCCAAGGCCGACAAGACGCCGTGGGGGACGGTCGACAAGCGCGAGTACACAGGCGTGAAATGGCTCTGGCACCACGGGACGCACGTCATAGGCGGCCTTGCGGAGGGCTTCTTCAAGGACGGTATCTGGAACACCTTGACGGGCCTTGGCCACATGGTCAATGTCTTCGACTGGAAGAAGTTCAAGGAGACTTGGCACGGCATCGGCCTGGTGGGCAAGGGCATTGCCATGTACGGGGTCGAGCCCTTGGAACGAGCCATGAATCCCATGGGCGGCCCGTACGCGCCCAACCCGGACCATGAACGCGCGAAGAAGGCCGCAAGGGAGTTCGGCAAGTCCCTGCTTGCCTGGGACCAGTGGAAGAAGAACCCGGGGCGGGCCATCGGAACCGTCGCATTCAACGGCATCACCCTGGGCATGGGCCCTTTGCTCAAGCTCGGCAAAGCCGGCGAGCTCGGCAACATGGGCAAGGCAGGTGAAGCCGGCAGCAACGTGGCCAAGGTGGCGGGCGCACTCGGCAGGGCCGGGCAGCTCGTGGATCCGATGACGTACATCGGCGGAGCGGCCAAGTACGCAAAGGTTCAGGTCGGCGAACTCCTGACCTCCCTCAAGGAAACCCGCACCGGCCCCACGGGCGACTTCCTCAACGGCGCATCGAAACACCCGGGCGCCCTGGTCGGCACCCCCGACGGCATCAAGTACATCGACCACGAGGGTCGGCCTCGCACCCTCACCGACGACGGAAAAATCCTCGACGAACACGGAGACTTGGCCGAGCCGCCAGCCCGAAAGGAGCCCCACAAGCACGACCTCACCAGCACCCACGAAACCAGCCCGTCCGAACCGCGAGTCCTTGCTCATGCAGGTGGCTCGCATCCCCAGGCGTCCATGCACACCGGCGAAGGCCCATCTCAAGCCGGGCATGACGCTCACAGCCCGTCGCAGGGTGGCGAGCACCACTCCGGCCCGCAGGATCCCCACGGTCACACTGCGCATCACCCGGCTGACAGCACTGGCCACGCTCACGCGGACTTCGGCTCCCCCGGGGGCGGAGAACCTCCGTCTGCCCACCACGATGAGCACCGGCCCGGGGACGGGGACGAGGTACCCGGCCCCAAGCCGAGTGGTCATATTCCCGAGCACGCCATGGAACATGTGCTTCGCGGAGAATTGAAGTACAGCAGGGACGGCAGGCCCAAGGTCGTCGGATACCATTTCCGTCCCGGTGGCCGTGACCGCTGGGGCGTGAAGGTCCCGAAGATTCTGAAGATCGATCACCGAACTGGGCTCACTCAAGGCAACGTCTGGATGCGTGACCCCCGATCCGGGGAGTGGATAATGAAGAGGGCCAAGACGACCTTCTTCCCCAACCACTGGACCGAAGGCGAAGTCAGGCGCGCCATGGTGAAGGCCTTTGAGAACGCGAAAGTCATGGACCCTGATATTTGCATGTGGCAGGGCGAATACAAGGGGATCACGTTTGAAGGTTACTTCGATCCAGTTACAGGTGACGCAAAGACCGTCTACCCGATCCTGCCGCAGTAAACACGAAGGGGTTCAGCAAAGTGATTCGCACTCAGTACTACGCCCAGAATGAATTCAAGGTGCCAGCTTTTATCGGCCCTGCCGGGCTGAAGGTGCTGGGAAATTGGGTGACTTCCGACATTCAGCTTTCTCCGCTTGCCGTCCTGGAGGCGATTGACCTCGTGAAGATTGCCCAGGGGGATGCTGGGGCCGCTCCGGAACACTTGGACGGAAATGCCTTCTCTGCCACCGTCAGCCCGCAGGGGGTGGAAATCGAGAACCATTTCCTCGAGCACGTGCAGGGGGAGTTCAAGTTGGACCAGGCGCTGCAGGTCCTGATCGACTTCTGGGACTACTGCTGTCAGGCAAATCCCGAGGAGGCCGAATCCTACCGCCGCGAGTATGCCGACGAGCACGGGCGCGATCCGCTGGCTGGAGTCCGCGGGTTTCAATCCTGACACGCAAGATTGCGCTGGGGCCGTTTCTGGTCGGAGCGGCTTGACGCCTAGGCCCAGGGGTGGTTACCCGTAAGGGGGTGAGAGGGCGCTGGCTGGACTCGATCCTTGGCTAGTCGGCTCAGGTCCCGCTGAGGCGCCGGCAGAACTGTTGGTCCTGGGCAACCAGACGTGACCTTGGGCCAGCCGCCCGTAGCACTACGTCGAGGACGAGGTCGGGGTCTGCTGCATAGCAGTTGGCGAACCAGGGCATGTTGGCCTCCACCACAGCCCAGCGGCTCTTGCCTGTCGGTGTTGTCATGATGCCGACGTCGAGGACGGCTGCGCTGGGCAGCGTGTGCCCCTCCGTTGCCAGGAGGTCCTTCGCGAAGTCGCGGACTTCGCGCTCATCGGGGTGTCCCTGCAACGGGGCAGCATCCAGGTGACCGAGGGTGGCGTACTGACTGCCGACGCGGCACTCGCCGTCCAGGATGAACAGTCGAAACTCCCTCAACCAGGAGACGATTTCGCTGATCTGCACTGATGCGGTTGGCGCCAAGTGACCAGTTCCCGGTATTTGACTGCCGTCAGCATAGACGCCGGCCGGGAAGCTCTTGTCGCTCGGCGGCTTTACGAATGCGGGGTGCCTCAAGCACCGCGCCTCCATCAGGGTGGTCACGGTGATGGTTCGCAAGGTGAAGTCGTAGGGCAGAGTCGTCAGCCAGTCATCTGCTGGCTCCAGAAGGGCAACGTCGAGATCCTCGACAACCTTCTTCGCGAACAACGGCCCACCGAAGTAGTGTGCGCCGCCCGCCCCTTTCAGGTGGCGCACATCGCCGTTCACGGGCAGTCTCTTCGAGCCCAATCCCCGCCGCTGAGCGGCAGCCGTCAGGAGATCGCCAGTAGTCGAGTGCTGCGGGGCTCGCGCCAGGAAGTCGGTGGATCTCACAGCCCTTGACGATGCCATGTTCTCCGTGGGGTGGAGCGGGTGGGGCCTCGCCCGCACCGGGTCGCGTCACCCGCAAGCAGTGAGTTCGCCCGTTCCGGCTGAAAGTTGGGCTGGTTACCGAGCAGGATCCGCGGTAGCGAGGTGGGTGCGGGTGACGGGCCTGCGCCCCTCGGGCACCGGGGAGGTGGGGTGCGGTGACGGACGAGACGTCCCAGCCGCCGCTCGGCTGGCGGTACGTCGGGAACCAGGTGAAGCTGTGGCGGACCGACGCCGGCTTCACACGGGAGGAGCTCGGCAAGGAAGCCGGGTACGGATACGCAACCATCGAGTCGATCGAGCTCGGGCGGCGACGGCCTACGGAACGGCTGCTGCAGATCGCGGACCAGATGTGCGGGGCACGGGGGAAGTTGCTCGCCGGGAAGGACTATCTGAGGCCTGAGCCCATCCCGGCAAGAGTCCAGGACTACATGCGGTATGAGGCCGAGGCAGTGGCCATCAGCTCGTACCAACCCCTCCTCGTCCCCGGGCTGCTTCAGACAGAGGAGACCATGCGCGTCATGTTCTCCGGGCTCCGACCTCTGGTCGACGATGAGACGATCGAAGAGCGGGTCTCGGCTCGGCTGGCCCGGCAAGTGCTGCTGGAGAAGCAGACCACGGCCTTCAGCTTTGTGATTCAGGAGTCGGTGCTGCGTCTGCGGATCGGCGGGCTGGATGCGCACGGGCGGCAACTGCTCCACTTGCTGAAGGCTGGAGAACAGCGCAATGTGACCATCCAGGTCATGGCGACGGCAGGTGGTTGGCATCCCGGCCTTGCCGGGGGCCTCGTCCTGTTGGAGACGCCTGAACACGAGCGTCTCGCCTACCTGGAGTCTCAGGAGTTGAGCACGCTGTACACCTCTCCTGAGAGAGTCAGCGCGATTTCCCAGGTCTATACGGTGGTTGCCCAGCAGTCGCTCGGCCCGCAGGAATCGCTTGAATTCATCGGCAGGGTAGTGGAGGAGCTGTGAGTGCTGAGCGTTCGTGGTTCAAGTCCAGCTACAGCGACCCGGCGGGGGGCGAGTGCGTCGAAGTCACCGCGCGCCCGGGCGCCGTGGCCATCCGAGACTCGAAGCTCAGAGACGGCGGCCCGCAGCTGTCTCTTGCAGCGCCCGCTTGGGAGGCCTTCATAGACCGCATATCCATACCCTGACCCACCCGAGATTCGGGCCCCGGGACCCGAGCTCTCTATCCAAGGAATGGTGGGTCGTCAGACCCACCCACCCTCCCCAACTCCCGCGCATACACGTGCGGATGACATTTTGCGAGCGCGGCGCCCTGGCCCTCCGCCGCCGTGTAGCGTGCGCAGCAACAAACGACCCCCGCCGGTGCTCGCAACACCGAACGGGGGTCTGACCACCAAGATCGACGACCTAGGACGATCCAATGGCTGACGCAAAGCTTAGCCCTGTCCCACCCATGGCCCGCCCCGGATACGGAAAGCGCTCCGTACCCGATCAAGAACCCCGCACCGCCCGCGCGTTCGCCCATCTCCCGACCCGTGAGGCCTCCGTCGCCGCGCACATCGACCGGCTCCCCGACGGCGCCGCCATGGACATCAAGACCCTCGCCAAGGAACTCGCCGCCTACGGACAGCAGGCCGTGGCCTCCGCCCTCAAGGCCATCTCCGCAGCCGGACACCTGCGCCGCGTCCGCGAGCGCCTCGGCGACGACCGTACGCAGTGGGTCCAGCGCACCTACTTCTCCCGCACCCCACGCAGCGACGCCTGGTGGGGGCAGTTCCTGTCCGGTGATTCGCCCGCAGAGGCGTCAGCCGTATCGCCACCGCCCGTTCACCCGCCCGAGCGCACCGCCGCCTACACCGCCCTCGCCGGACTCGGCCGCACCGACGCCCGCATGACCCTCTCCGCCGCCGAATGCACGGCACTTGAGCCCCTGGCCACCGAGTGGCTCACCCGCGGCGTACCCGTACCCCATCTCGTCCAGGTGCTCACCGACCGGCTTCCCGGCACCGTCCACGCCCCCGGCGCCCTCGCCCGCAAGCGGCTCACCGACAAGATGCCGCCCACCCCGGAACCCGAGCCCGTCCGCACCCGCATCATGGAGTGCACCGGCTGCGGCATCCCTGGCCTCCCCGAAGCCCTCCCCGGCGGACTCTGCCGCACCTGCAGGCACGAGGACGGACACCCGTCACCCACAGCCCCGATCGACGCCGGCGTACGCGCCCACGTCGCCCACCTACGGGTCCTGGCCCGTACATCCCGCTAGTACCTGCTCCGGTGTCAGTCACCAACGTTCCGAGCACCGGCCAGCGTTGATTTCTGACACCGGAATGCCTCCATCCGGAATTTTCCACAGGCCTGGCACCATCACCGCGCATGCGCTGTGCTGTTGTTGTGAAGCCCGCACACCAGCGACTGCTGGACGTTGCCGCGTCGCAGGGCGGTGTCCTGCTGACCTCCCAAGCCGCCGAATGCGGCGTGCCTGCGGCCGGAGCGCCGGCCACATTGCGCCGTGCCGGGTGGACCCGGCTGTACGTGGGCACCTGGGCGGCGCCCGGGAAGCAGGTGGACCTGAAGCTGCGGCTACTGGCCGTACAGCTCGGGCACCCGCACTTGGTCGCAAGCCATGGCGCTGCCGCTGTGCTCCACGGCATCGACATGGTCCGTTCCTGCACTGTCGAGTTCACCGACCCTGGCTGCGGCCGGGCCTCGCGGAAGCCTGGCATTACCGTGCACCCGGTGCCCCTGGCCGCCCACGAGATCAGGCACGTCAAGGGGGTACGGGTCACCACGGTCCTGCGCACCATCTGCGACCTGATGCTCACCCTCCCTCTCCACGAAGCCGTCATCGCCGCCGACTCCGAGCTCGCCCGGGGGAGGGTGCGCCGGGAGCACATCGCCGACGCGCTCGCTCCCCCGAACTGCCGCCGCACCGGCGTCAGGGCCGCGCGGCGGGCGCTCGAACTCACCGATCCCGCTTCCGGGTCGCCCGCCGAGTCCAAGGCTCGGCTGGAGATACATGAGGCGGGGCTGTTCCCCGAGTTGCAGGCCAAGGTCGTCACCCGCAACGGGCGGGTGCGGCGGCTGGACTTCCTCTTCCGGGCCGAAGGGCTCGGCGTCGAGATCGAGGGGTTCGCCTGGCACGGGAGCCGCAGTGCTCACCAGAACGATGCGATCCGGTTCAACGAGCTCGCCGGATGCCCCGAGATCCGGGAGATCCTGCGGTTCACCCGGGACGACGTCTTCCGGCGGCCCCGCCGGTTCATCCGCACCGTGCAGGAAGCACTCCAGCGGCTTCGCGGTGCGGGTCCTATCGTGGGCGCGGACAGGCATCCCAAGAGGGGGGACCATGGCTGAGCTGAAGCTGAAGTGGATCAAAGCGGCCGAGGGTGACGAACCCGAGTACTTCGAAGTCGCCTTCGGGGAAGGCGACGACGTCGACAACGTCTATATCCGGGTCAACACCGACCCCGACAACATCGTCATCACCACGCAGCGCAAGTGGGATGCCTTTGTTCTTGGCGTCAAGGCCGGGGAGTTCGACCACTTTGTAGAGGGGTAGCCGCTAGCCCGGCAGGGGTGAGTGCAGTGGCTTGTGGTGTTTGTGAGGCTTCTGCTTCGGGGCAGTTGGGACGGTCGGGCCGGTTGAGGAATTCGCGTCACTCGGGCCGCTCGGGACAGCCGGGACCACTGAGCCCGTTCCTCCGCCTCCGGATCCGCCTGACCCCGTTCCCCCCTTGTCACCGCCGCTGAAGAGCGAGGCGCCGATCAGCGCCGCCACCACGAACGCCACCACCCCGGCCACCACTCCGATCAGCGTCTTGCGCCGCTTAGGCGGCCGGGGCGACCGCACAGGGGTCGGGGCATACGCGGGCGCCGACGGTGGCGCCGGCTGGGGCATCTCTGCCGGCATCGCTGCGGGCACCGGCGGCGCCGTCGGCCGCTCCGGCGGCAACGGCCGTACCGGCGCCGCCCCCTGCCCTCCCGCAGAACCCCCAGATCCCACCGATCCCTCAGATCTGCCAGATCCCCCAGACCACCCCCGCCCCCCGAACCACTCCGCCGCCTCCTGTGCCGACGGCCGCTCCTCCGGCGCCTTCGCCAGCATGCGCAGCACGAACTGCTCCAGGGCGTGCGGGATGCCGGGGCGGTGCCGGCTCGGCGGCACCGGGGTGTCGTCCACGTGCATGTACAGCAGTGCCGTGGGGTTCTGCGACCAGAACGGCGGGCGGCCGGTCAGGAGCTGGTACAGCACGCAGCCCAGCGCGTAGACGTCCGACTCCGGGCCCGCCAGCCGGCCCAGCGCCCGTTCGGGGGCCAGGTACGTGCTCGTGCCGACGATCTGGCCCGCGCGGGTCAGCCCCGCCGAGGTCGCGTCGACGAAGCGGGCGATGCCGAAGTCGCCGATCTTGACGGTGTCGTTCGGGGCCAGCATCAGGTTGGCCGGCTTGATGTCGCGGTGGACCACCCCCTGACCGTGGGCCGCCGCCAGCCCACCGGCCGCCTGGGCCGCGATGCGCGCGACCCGCTCCGGGGCGAGGGGACCGTGCGTCGCGACCTCCCGGTCCAGGCTCGGGCCGTTGACCAGCTCCATGACCAGGTAGAAGCGGCCGTCCCACTCGCCGAAGTCGTAGACCGCGACGACCTGGGGATGATTCAGCCGGGCCGCGGTCTGCGCCTCCATCCGGAACCGGGCCGCCGACGACTCGTCGCCCCCTTCGGGCAGCAGCAGCTTGACCGCCACCTGACGGCCCAGCACTTCGTCCGACCCGCGCCAGACTTCGCCCATTCCGCCGCGGCCGAGCGGCTCCCCCAACCGGTACCGACCGGCAACCAGCACCCGTACCACCTTGAACTCGAACCCCGCGATGCGCTGAGGCAGCAGGGTACCGACCGAACACCCTGTCGCCCGAACCCCGCCCTCCGACGGAAATTGCTCCGCGTTCACACCCGTGATACACAGAGTCACCGCAGGTCAGTGCAGTGGCGACGCGCCACATATGGGTTACGGCAAAAATTGCCGCCAAATCGACATGCGACGGCGGGGTTTCAGCGAAGATAGGTCCCGACCTTTGCCCTGAGGCTGGGCGGGCACAACTACCCATTTGGGGCGGTGAGTTACAAATGTTTTTGGCGGCCGGCAAGGGCGACATCAACACCATTATTGGCGGAATCGCCCCCAACTGGGGGCCTTTCGGCACCTTGGGCAACGAAGCCCGCGTGATGATCGAGGTCATCATGGCCGTGGCCATCCTGCTCTGTCTGGCCATCGCCATCTGGGGCGCGGCGAAGCAGCGCATCGGCGCCACGGCCCTGCGGGACACCTTCAGCGCCGAGCAGGGCAAGGGGTTGATCGTCGCCGGCCTGACCGGTGTGTTCATCATCGGTTCACTCGGCACCTTGTTCACCATCGTCTACGGCATGGCGGTCTGACGCCCGCCGCGATGTCGGTGCCCCTCACCCCCATCCACCCGCGCATCCGCCCGCGCAGGCCCTCCCGTCCCTGATTCCCCCCGCCACCGAGGCTGCCTCCTGATGCCCCCTCACACCCCCACGTGCTCCCCCCGGAATCCGTTCACCCCGCTACCGTCTTACGGGGGCGGCAAGCCAGCGACGACGTACGAGGGAGCAGGCGAGCGATGAGTCTCGGCGACGACGGTTACGGCGACGACCGCCACATGACCCGCACGCGTCTCCCCGAGGGCGAGTTCGCCCCGCACGCGCAGCCACGTCGCGGGCTTCCCTCCCGGCGGAACCTGATGACGGTCGTCGGGGTGGTGGTGCTGCTCATTGCGGCCATCGCCTTTGCGAACCGGGGTGGGGGCGACGGCAGTTCGGGGAACGGAGGTTCCGGTTCCGGCACCGACAAGGGCGCGAGCAGCCGGGCGACGGCGCCCACGGGCACCAAACCCGTGGAGGGGAAGGGGGCTTCCGGGCTTCCTTCGGGGTTCGCCCATTCGGAGCAGGGGGTGCAGTCCGCTGCCGCGAACTTTGCGGTGGCGCTGGGGAGTGACGGGATGTTCCGGGCGGATACGCGGCATGCGATCGTCGCAGCCGTTCACACGCCCGATGCCGGACCCGCCCTTCAAGGCGACCTCGACAAGGCCTACTCTCCGGACTTCCTGAAGAACGTCGGCCTCCAGCCCGACGGTACGGCTCCCAAGGGTCTGACCTTCGTCTCGCGCACCGTTCCGGTGGGGTCGAAAACCACCGAGTACGGCGACGGCGGCGCCACCGTCGAGGTCTGGTGCACCGGCCTCGTGGGCCTCGCGGGCCAAGGGTCGACGAAGCCTGTGGCGCAGACCTGGTTCACCCTCACCGAGAAGCTCAGCTGGGTGGACAACGACTGGAAGGTCGCGTCGTCCAGCCAGAAGCAGGGACCAGCGCCCGTGAGCGGGGACGACCGCGCAGCGGGAGCCGACGAGATCGCCAACGCGGTCAGTGGTTACGGAGGGTTCACATATGCCAGGTAGCCGCCGTACACGCGCGTTCTCGGCAACCGCGGCAGTGGTCGCCGTCCAGGTGACGCTCATGTCCTGGGCCGCCCGGGCGTCCGCAGCCCCGGGCCCGACGGCGACGCCCACGCCTGCGACGACGCCCTCCACGCTCCCCTCGGGCTCCCCCGCAGCCACGCCGACGCCCAGCCCCTCCCAGAGCGGCAGCGACCCGTGCGACCTCATCGTGGGCCAGGCCAAGGACTACTGCAGGGGCAAAGGCAACACGGGCACGGCACCGTCCCCCAACGACCCCCAATCCACCCTCGACCCCCTCTCCTCCCTGGCCAAAGGCTGTGCCGACGCCGCTGCGTGGATCATCAAGAAGCTGTCCCAGGCCGTCCATTCCACCGGCAACGTCGACTTCACCAACGCGTCCTTCCTCCGCCAGTACGCCGTCGTCTTCGCCGCGTCCACCGTCCTGACCCTCGTCCTGTGGCTGCTGGCCGTCGCCAAGCGGGCCGTGCGCGGGGTGCCGTTCAGCGAGGCGGTGACGGAGGCGGTCGGGTTCCTCTGGCTGACGGTCCTCGCCTCCGCGTTCACGCCGCTGATCCTCTACACGGTCGTCAACGCCACCGACGCCGTCACGGACGTGATCGCCACGGGCGCGTCGTCCAACAACGACACGTTCTTCGGCGGATTCGCCGACGCCCTGCAGAAGGGCAACAACATCGGCGGCGGCCCGATCATGCTGGTCGTCGTCTCGCTCGTCTCCGTGCTCGCCGCAGGCGTCCTGTGGCTGGAGCTGGTGATCCGGGCCGCGCTGCTCTACGTGGGCGCGCTGCTCGGAACCGCCGTGTACGCGGGGCTCGTCGACAAGAACATGTGGGGGCATGTCCGCCGCTGGGCGGGCATCATGATCGCGGTGATCCTGGTGAAGCCGATCATCGTGGTCGTGCTGGGCCTGGCCGGGGCGCTGTCGTCCGGCAAGGGGCCCAACTCCTTCTCCGCGGTGGTGTCCGGCCTCGCGATCATCGTGCTGGCCATCTTCGCCAGCGCGATGATCTACCGCTTCGTCCCCGGCTTCGGCGACGAGATCGTCAGCAGCCGCAACGCCAGCAAGGACGCGGCGTCCCGCCAGGCGGCCGCCGTGATCTCCTCGCCCGCCGCCCTCGTCAAGCAGGGCATCACCACCCACAGCGCCCGCGGCGGCGACAACGGCAACGGCGCCGGCCCCCAGCAGTCCCGCCCCGCCAACCCCGTCTCGGGCGGCGTGACCGCCCACGGCGCCCGCCCGGGCCCAGCGGCCGCGCCCAGCGGCGGCGGTGGCGGCAACGGCAGCGCTCCCTCCGCAGTCCCCGCGCCCCGCACGGCGCAGAACCGCAGCAACAACAGCAACGGCAAGTCTTCCGGAGGTGAGCGGAGTTGACGATCCCGGCGCAGTCCCAGCCGATCGCGGCCCGCCGTACGTATCTGATCGGCCGCGCCCGTCCCAACGCGGTGGTCGGCAAGAACCGGGAGACCGGCGAGATCGCACTGATCATCGCGGGGGCGTTCCTCGGCATGATGTGCGGGCTGCTGGTGCCGATCCTCCCGCTGCGGATCGTCACGCTCAGCGGCTTCCCCGCGCTCGCGCTCGCCGCCGTCTACGTGCCGTACAAGGGCCGGACCTTCTACAAGTGGTTCGAGATCAACCGCTCGTACAAGCGGACCGTGCGCCGGGGCACGACGTACCGTTCCGGCGTCGCCGAGGCGGGTACGCGCCTGGACGGACGGGAGGTCGAGGTCGGCCCGCCGCCCGGCATCGGGCGGATCAACTGGCTTGCCGCGCCTTTCGGGCCGGACGAGATCGCCGTCCTGCTGCACGCGGACCGGCGCACCGTGACGGCCGCCATCGAGATCGAGGGACCGGGCGTGGGCCTGCGCGACTCGGAGGACCAGGAGGCGCTCGTCGAGCGCTTCGGCACGCTGCTCAAGCACGTCGCCAACGGCGACGGCTACGTCACCCGTATCCAGATGCTCGCCCGTACGCTGCCCGCCGACCCGGACGCGCACGCCAAGGACGTCGAGCGGCGCGGCAACGACACCGTGCCGGCCTGGCTGAAGGATTCGTACGACCAGCTGCAGTCGATGGTGTCGACGTCGTCCGAGCAGCACCGCGCGTACCTGGTCGCGTGCATGCACTACGGCCGTGAGCTGTCCGCCGAGGCCCAGGCCATCGCCCGCGCCTCCAAGCACGAGGGCGGCAGGCGCAAGCTGGACCGCGACGGTGCGCTCGCCGTCGTCATGGCGCGCGAACTGACGGACATCTGCGCCCGGCTCGCCGAGGCCGACATCCGGGTCCGGCAGCCGCTCGGCCAGAGCCGGCTGGCCTCGCTCGTGCACTCGATGTACGACCCGGACCACCCGATCGACCACATCCAGGCGATGACCCAGCGCAACGCCTGGCCGGCCGAGCTGGACGCACTGGAGGCCACCTACCTGCAGGCGAAGACGCGCGAGTCGGCCACCCGGGCGCCCTGGTGCCACTCGACCGCCTGGGTGAAGGAGTGGCCGATGACGCCGGTGGGCGTCAACTTCCTGGCCCCGCTGCTCGTTCACACGCCGGACGTCATCCGCACGGTCGCCGTGTGCATGGATCTGGAGCCGACCGAGGTGGCCATCGAGCGGATGCTGACCGAGAAGACGAACGACGACGCCGACGCTTCACGCGCCGCCAAGATGAACCGCGTCGTCGACCCCCGCGACGTCGCTCACCATTCACGTGTCGACCAGCGCGGCGAGGACCTCGCCAGCGGAGCGGCCGGCGTCAACCTCGTCGGGTACATCACCGTCTCGTCCCGGTCGCCGGAGGCGCTCGCCCGCGACAAGCGGACCATAAGAGCCTCGGCGGGCAAGAGCTACCTCAAGCTCGAGTGGTGCGACCGCGAGCACCACCGCGCCTTCGTCAACACGCTGCCGTTCGCGACCGGCATCCGACGATAGAGGGATGTGAGGGGTTTCCCGTGCTCGATCCGCTCGCCGCCGTCACCGACGCCTTCACCAGCCTGCTCTTCGGCAAGGTGGAGACCACCCGGCTGCCGGTGCGGACCTCCACCGGCCAGGCGCAGGCCGTCTACCTCCCCACCGCGGCCCCCGGCCTCGGCGACTCGGGAGTGATCATCGGGCGCGAGGTGTACTCCGGCAAGGGCTATATCTACGACCCGTTCCAGCTGTACGGGCAGCAGCTGCCCGCACCCCACTGGCTCGTGCTGGGCGAGTCCGGCAACGGCAAGTCGGCTCTGGAGAAGACGTATGTCCTGCGGCAGTTGCGGTTCCGCGACCGGCAGGTCGTCGTCCTGGACGCGCAGGGCGAGGACGGCGTCGGCGAGTGGAACCTCATCGCCGAGCAGCTGGGCATAACACCCATCCGGCTGGACCCGATGTCCGCCCGGGAGGGCGGCACCGTGCTCAACCCGCTCGACCCGGCGATCACCACGACCGGGCAACTGGCCCTGCTGCGCACCATCATCGAGGTCGCTACGGGCCGCGGCCTCGACGAGCGGGCGGGCTTCGCGCTCAAGGTCGCGCACGCCTACGTCAACGAGACCATCACCGGCCGGCAGCCGGTGCTCACGGACATCGTCGAGCAACTGCGGCACCCCGAGGCCGAGTCGGCCGAGGCGATGAACGTCGACATAGACGACGTCCGCGCCTGGGGCCTGGACGTCGCCCTGGTGCTGGACCGCCTGATCGACGGCGACCTGCGCGGCATGTTCGACGGCGCGACGAGCGTGGGCATCGACCTCGACGCACCACTGATCGTCTTCGACCTCTCCCGCATCGACCGCAACTCCATCGCCATGCCGATCCTGATGGCGATCGTCGGCGTCTGGCTGGAGCACACCTGGATCCGGCCGGACCGCAAGAAGCGCATCTTCCTGGTCGAAGAGGCCTGGCACATCATCAACTCCCCGTTCGTGGCCCAGTTGTTCCAGCGGCTGCTGAAGTTCGGGCGGCGGCTGGGCCTGTCGTTCGTGGCAGTCGTGCACCACCTGTCGGACGTGGTCGACGGCGCGGCGGCGAAGGAGGCCGCGGCCATCCTGAAGATGGCCTCCACCCGCACCATCTACGCACAGAAGACGGACGAGGCCCGGGCCACCGGCCGGGTGCTGGGCCTGCCGCGCTGGGCGGTGGAGATCATTCCGACCCTGACGCCGGGCATCGCCGTCTGGGACGTCAACGGCAACGTGCAGGTCGTCAAACACCTCGTCACCGACGCCGAACGCCCGCTGGTCTACACCGACCGGGCCATGACCGAGGACGGCAACACCGCCCGCGAACTCGCCGCCGAGGCCGAGGCCGCGGAACGGGCGCACGCGGCGATAAGCACGCCGTACGCCGACGAGCCGTACGGATCGACCGAATCATCTGAATCATCCGAATCGACGGTGGCGTGAGATGGCGCCGGGGGGCGGCGAGCCGGGAACGTCCCGGCCGGAACGGGGAATTCCCGACGGGGTGCTCGTCAGCGTCCTCGCGTTCCTGCTGGGACTGACGCTCCTGGTCTGGACGGCGACGGGCTTCGCGGCCCTGCTCGTCCACGGCAGCTGGCCGCACGGGGTGACCGTCCTGCACACCCCGCAGGCGATGCGGCACCTGATGACCCAGCCCCGCGACCTGCCCGCCGCCTGGCCGGAGACCACACGGGGCGAACTGTCGGGGTACGGGCTCTTCTGGGGCATCCTCGTCGGCGAACTGCTGGTCGCCGTCGTGCTGATGGTGTTCGTCATCGGCACACTGGCCCGGTGGCGGGCGGTCCGGGAACGGGCCCGGGCGGGGGCGCGAGCGGGGGCGGGGGAGGCGGAGCCCGCGACGGAGGGGACGGGATCCGCGCAGGCGACGGCCATTGCGGCAACGGCCGTCACGGCTGCTGCGGCTCCCGCTGCCCCCGCGGCCCCCGCGGCCGCGGAACCTCCGGTGGCGCAGCCGGTCCCCGCGCCTGCACCGACCCCCGCCACGGAGATGGCCGCGCCCGCGCGCCTCGTCTACGCCACGGGCGCCGCCCGCCGCCCGGTCGCCGCCCGCGCGGTCCTCGAGGCCGCCGGGCCCGTCCTCGTCACCACCAGCGACCCCCAACTCTGGGCGGACACCCGGGGATCGCGCGCCAAGCTGGGCCCGGTGCACGTCTTCGACCCCAGCCATCTCCTCGACACCCCCGACCGCCTCCGCTGGAGCCCCACCGCGGGCTGCGAGTCCCGCGCCACCGCCGGCGCCCGCGCGGCCACGCTCCTCGCGCCCGTACGCCCCCCGAGCGCCCTCGACTCGGCCACCGCCGACACCGCCGAGACGCTGCTGCGCTGTTGGCTCCACGCCGCTGCCGTGGACGGCCGCCCCTTTCGCCAACTGCACCGCTGGGCACAGGGTTCGGCGGCGCACGAGCCCGTACGCATCCTGCGCACGAACCCCAAGGCGACCGGCGGGGCGGCGGGCGAGCTGGAGTCCGCGCTCACGGCGCACCCCGAACGGCGCGACATGGCGCAGGAGTTGACGGCGCGCGCGCTGGGCGCGCTCGACTCCATCCACATCCGCGACGCATGCAACCCACATCGGACGGATTCGCTCGCGCTGGAATCATTCATCGCCGAAGGGGGAACGCTCTACGTGGTGGGTGAGGCGATTGAGGATCCCCGCACCCGCCCGGGTGCGATGCCGTTGCTGACCGCACTCGCCGCAAGCGTGGTCGAGCGCGGCCGGGGCATTGCCGAACGGTCATCCTCCGGTCGGCTCGACCCACCACTCACCCTGGTGCTGGACGATGTGGCGGCCGTGGCGCCGCTGCCGTGCCTGCCGGAACTCCTGGAGCAGGGCGAGGAGTTCGGGCTGCCGGTGCTGGCCCTGATCCGCTCGCAGGAGCAGGGCCGGGCACGGTGGCCGCGAGCCGCCGCCTTCGGCGCGCGGGCGTAGGGCCTCGCCCCGTAAGGGGCGCGGGGCTCTGTTTGATATGCGGCTCCGCCGCGTGGGCGCGACCAGCCACCGACGGCCTGCAGCCGACGCACCACCCGGGGGTCCGGGGCGAAGCCCCGGGTATTTCGACTGCGGGTGCGTCATGGTTGCTCGCGCAGTTCCCCGCGCCCCTTACGGGGCGCTACGCGACCCACTCGTCCGGCGCGCGGTCGGGCGACTGCGACCTGATCTCGGCGATGAGCAACTGCAGCAGGTCGGTGGAGTTGCCGGGGGGCAGGGCGTCGAGGGCGGCCTGGGCATAGGCGAGGCCGCCGGCCACGTCCCCGGACCGGGCCAGTACGAGGCCCCGGTGCAGTTCCATGTGCGTGGCGAACCGCAGGAGTTGCGGAGGAAGTTCGCGCTGTGTCTCGTCGTAGGCGAGGTCGGCCCGCTTCTCGTCCCCCAGCCGGGTCGACAGCAGGGAGAGGAAGCCGTTCACGCGCCAGGCGGGTATGTCGAAGTCGCTCACCTTCCCGGATATGGAGAAGGGCCGCGGGCTCCCGGAGGCCTCGGCGCCGTCGAAGGCCCTGCGCGCGTCGTCGGCGAGCTGCAGGGCTTCCGTCCGCTCCCCGCGGATGGCGGCCGAGCAGGCCTTGCTCAGATTGGCGGCGACGAGCCCCGGCGCCGGCTTCCCGCCGAGGGCCAGGGCCTGGTCGGCGAACATGTCGGCGAGGCCGAGGGAGGTGCCCCAGTACCCCAGGGACAGTACGGCCCGGCCGCGCACCCAGACGCGGATCCCGCGGTCCCCCGAGCGGTCCGCCGCCTCGGCGGCCGACCGGTACCAGGAGGCGGCCCTGGCCTCCTCGGCCTGGGAGAAGGTCGTCGCATACATGGTCATCAGCAGTGCGGCCACCGCCCACATCCGGGGCTCGTCGAGCTGCTGCTGGACGACGACCAGGTCGTCGGCGAGCCGGCGCTGCATCTCGGCCGCCCCGAGGACCAGGTAGTCGACGCCGTGCCGGGCCAGCCTGGCCTCCCACTCCTCCAGCGCGGGCCCGCCCCGCAGCCGCACGGCGAACCCCCGGCTCAGCAGGTCGTCGGCCACCGCGGGCGCGACCTTGGCCACGAGGCCGTCCGGCACCCCCGTGACGCCCCGCCCGGCCCCCGTCCCTTCGAGCACGCTCAGCGGGACGCCCAGAGCCACGGCTAGGTGCCGCAGATAGAAGGGGCCGGGCCGGACCTTGCCGCGCTCCCACCCGCTGACGTACTCGCGCGTGAGGTTCGCCCCGGAGGTGCGGTTGACCTCCGTGGCCAGCCTGCCCTGGCTCCACCCCTGCGCCTTGCGCAGGTCCCTGATGAGATCGCCGATCATCACGGACACAATCTTGCCCCTAAAAATGCCACTACCGAACGCCGGTGCCGCAGGAGAGGGTGGCAATCGAGTCACGGGGGAAGACGACGGGCCCGGATGCGCAACGGGGGAACGCATCCGGGCCCGTCGTTTCACCGATCCCCGAAGCCGGCCTTGATGATCCGGCCGACGGCCGCGTTGCCCTCCTCGCCCTTGGCGTCCGTCGCGTTCACGGAGTACACGAGCGTCCGCGAGAGGTCACGCGTGGCGCCGAACCCGTCCTGATAGCCGTAGCGGGCGCCCGTCTTGCCGTAGACGACCTTGTTCCCGACCTTGATCCGGCTCAGGCCGCTCGTGTACGCCGCCTTGCCGCCGCCGTACATCGGAACGTCCGGAACCGTGAACATCAGCTCCAACTCCTGCTGCGGCACGACCCGGCCCTTGAAGAGGGCGGTCATGAACCGCTCGATGTCGGCCGTCGTGGTGATGAGGTCGCCGGAGGCCCAGGTGCAGGACTGGTCCCACGCGGTGACGTCCTCCAGGTGCGTGGTGCCGTCCTTGTCCTTCACCGCCTGGTAGCCGTGGGTGTACGGGCCGCGGATCCCGGTCGCGTTCCCCGGGCTGTAGGTGTCCTTCAGCCGGAGCGGCTTGAGCACGCGGTCACGCAGCTCCTGCTCGTAGCTGCGCCCGGTGACCTTCTCGATCAGCAGGCCGAGCACGTTGTACCCGATGTTGCTGTAGTGCTGCTGGGTGCCCGGCTGGAACTCCATGCCCTGGCCGAAGCCGGCCTGGACGAGCTTGCGGTGGTCCCACGTGGTGAAGCGCCCGCCGGTGTCACCGCTGGGCAGCCCGCTCGTGTAGTTGAGCAGCTGCTCGACCCGCACCTCCGGGTAGTCGGCCGGCAGCAGGCCCGGCAGGTACTGCTGCACGGTCCCCTTGAGGTCCAGCTTGTGCTCGTGCACCAGCTGGAGCGCCACCGCCGCCGTGAACGCCTTGGTGACGCTGCCCGCACGGAAGCGCTCGTTCCCGTGCACCGCCCGGTGCGTGCGGATGTCGGACTGGCCGGACACACCCGCCCAGTGCCCGTCCGTGCCGCCCACCCGCACCTGGGCCGCCGTCGCGTCCGTGCTCGGCAGCCCCGCTATGGCCTGGCGCAGCGCGGCGTCGTCCGGCTGGGCGGCAGCGGCGGGACCGGCCACGCCCATGCTCACGGCGGCAGCGGCGATGGCGGCTACAAGGGCAATCTTCTTACGGCGCACGGTGGTTCCCCGTTGAAATCGTCGGCAACTGCTGTCGGATTCCATCCTCGTGAAACCGCCGCCTCCGCGAATCGCCGACGCGAGGGGTCCTGCCGCCCGCGCGACTCCCCCGCGCGGGGGATCCGGCCTCCCGGCCGGCTCACTCCCGGCTCACTCCCGGTTCACTCTCCCGGGGCGATCAGCCCGGTCTCGTACGCGCAGATGACCGCCTGGATCCGGTCCCGCAGCCCCAGCTTCGACAGCACGTTGCTCACGTGCGTCTTCACCGTGTGCTCGCTGACCACGAGTTCGTCCGCGATCTCCGCGTTGGTCTTCCCCCGGCCCAGCAGGACCAGCGTCTCCCGCTCGCGCGCGGTGAGCCTGCCCAGGCGGGCGGACGCCCCGGAGTCCCGCCGCGCAGGCCCCCGGCTGGTGAAGTCGGCGACCAGCCGGCGGGCCACGGACGGCGCCAGCAGCGAGTCCCCGGCGGCCACCACCCGTACCGCGTGCACCAGATCGTCCCGGCGCACGTCCTTGAGCAGGAAGCCGCTGGCCCCTGCGTGCAGGGCCTCGTAGACGTAGTCGTCCTGGTCGAAGGTGGTGAGCATGACGGCCTTGCAGTCCGACTCCGCGCACACCGTGCGGGCCGCCGCGATGCCGTCCATGCGGGGCATCCTGATGTCGAGCAGCACGACGTCGGGCGCGTGTCTCCGCACCGCCTCGACCGCCTCCAGGCCGTCCGCCGCCTCCGCGACCACCTCGATGTCGGGCTGCACGCCCAGCATCATCGAGAAGCCGCTGCGCACCAGTTCCTGGTCGTCGGCCACCACCACACGGATCGTCACCCTCCCACCTCCGCAGGCGAGGAGATCACGACGGGCAGCTCCACGGCAACGCGGAACCCCCGCCCCTCCGGGCCGGGTCCGAACTCCGCGGTGCCGCCGTGGGCCGCGGCCCGCTCCCGGATGCCGATCAGCCCACGGCTGCTGCCGGTGCCCGACAGCGCGGCGGGCGCGCCCGTCCCGTCGTTCTCCACGGTGACGACGAGCCGCCGGTCCTCCGCGGCCGCTGCCGCCTCCCAGACGAGCCGGACGGACACGTCGTGGGCATCGTCGGCGTGCTTGAGGACGTTGGTGAGCGCCTCCTGGACGACGCGGTAGACCGTCACCTGGGCATCGGACGCGAGGGGTTGGGGCATGCCCTCCACCTGGAGGCTCACCGGCAGCCCGGTACGCCCCACCTCGCGCACCAGATCCTCCAGCCCTTCCAGCGTCGGCTGGGGGCTGCGCGATGAGGAACCCTGGGCGTGAGCGGCGTCGGGAGCCTCCTGGAGGACCCCCAGCATCCGGCGCAGCTGCACCATCGCTTCGCGGCCGGCCCCCGCTATGGCGTCGAACGCCGCCTCGGCACGCGCCGGGTCGGACCGCACGACGAGCGGGCCGGCCTCGGCCTGCACCATCATCAGGCTCACGGCGTGCGAGAGGACGTCGTGCATCTCCCGTGCAATGCGCGCCCGTTCCCGCTCCGCCGCGCGCTCGGCCTCCACCACGCGCGCCCGCTCCAACTCGGCGGCGCGCGCCTCCACCGCCTCGGTGTACGCCTGCCGGGTACGGGTCAGCACACCGAGGGCGTACACCATGCCGAAGAGGAAGAAGGCGAAGAGACATTCACGAGCCGAGTCGGCGCGCACGGCCGCGGCGACCGCAGTGAACGGCAGAGCGAGTGCCAAAGTTGCTCGCCGCTGCCACACACCACCGCGTGCGGCAACCGTGAACACCCCGACGAGATGGGGGTACGGCAACGGCTGACCGGGGCCGTGCATCGTCAGATACGCGAACCCCATGGCGGTGACGGCCATCAGCGAGCTCAGGGGAGCCCGCGTACGCCAGAGCAAGGGCAGTACCTGAAGTGTCGTCCCGGCATACGTGGCCCAGGTGGCGGGCGGCACGTCCGCCGCGCGCGGCACGACGAACGGGATCGTGATCGCCGCCTGGACCACGACGGCGACCAGCGCATCGACGGCCCAGGGGCTACGGAGCTTTGTCTGTCTCACGGAAAGCATCAAACGGTCGGGCGCGGGCGGACGATCGCCAGCTCGTATTCCTTCTGCGCGGGGTCGTCAGGCATGGAGACGGTCACGCCGGTCGGTTCGAAACCCGTCTTCCGGTAGAACGCGCGGGCACGGTCGTTCTGCTCGTGCACGAAGAGGCGCACGCGCTCCACGGGTGGTTCGGCCAGCGACCAGGACCATTCCAGGGCCGCCTCGAACAGTGCCCTGGACACACCGGAGGCGCGGTGCTCGGGGCGGACGTAGACGCCGACGACATGGGTCTGGGGAACAGCCGCATCCCCGCCGAAGCCGCCGTCCCCGCCGGGGAGTTCGAGCAGTACGGTCACACTGCCGGCCCATTCACCGTCCGGCCCCTCGGCGATGAATGCAATGCTGGACTTCCCGGCGGCATTGGCCGCAGTCCGCTCCTGCCACAGGCTGTCAGGCTGGACCACAGCCCGGTCGTAGGTGTCGAGAAAGGCGATCGGTGCCGCCGGGTCCCGGAGCGCTTCCAGTCTCAATTCCCTGGTCTGCTGCCATTCGTCGGCCCGTACGGATCTGATGGTGTGGTCCATCGGAAAATCGTCACTCCTGGGTGAAGCCATGGGCAACGTGTTTTCCCTCTCGGGGCCCAGGGCATACGGGTGCCCGTGAACACCGAACGCCCGACGCGGCCGACCGTCGTGGTGGCCATGGGAGATGCGGAACTGGCCGCTGCCGTCCTGGACACGGGCCTCCGGGCCCGCCTCGCGGAGGTGGTGCAGATGGGGCCCGATGTGGTGGCGGAACCCCTGGAGCCGTTGCTGGGAACGGCCGATCTCCTGATCACGGGGTGGGGTTGCCCGGCCCTGACGGAGGAGGTCCTCGAAGGCGCCCCTCGGCTCAAGGCGGTCGTCCATGCAGCGGGTTCGGTCAAATCACTGGTGACGGACACGGTTTGGGAGCGCGGGCTCGTGGTCTCCTCCGCGGCGGACGCCAATGCCGGTCCGGTCGCCGAATACACCGTGGCGGCCATCGTCCTGGCAGGAAAGAAGGCACTGAGCACGGCAGCGGCGTACGACGCCGAGTGGCCCGGCTTCCGGGACCGCCAGGGCCTGGACGGACGACGCATCGGGGTCGTGGGTGCCTCCCGCATCGGCCGGCGGGTCATCACCCGGCTCAACGCAGCGGAGGCCGGCTATCAGGTCCTGCTGTACGACCCGTACGTCTCCGCGACGGAGGCTGCACAACTCGGAGTGGAACTCGTCGACCTGAACACGCTCTGCCGAGCGAGCACGATCGTGACGCTGCATGCACCCGAGCTACCGGAAACCCGGTGGCTGTTGGACGCCGAGCGGCTGGCGCTGATTCCCGACGGCGGCACGGTCATCAACACGGCGAGGGGCTCACTGATCGACACGGAGGCCTTGGCGCGCGAGTGCGCTTCGGGCCGGCTGGACGCCTTCCTCGACGTGACGGATCCGGAACCGCTGGAGAAGGGGCACACGCTGGCTGCACTGCCGAACGTACTGCTCACTCCGCACATCGCCGGCGCGCAGGGCAGCGAGGTGCGGCGACTCGGGGAGTTCGCGGTCGGGGAGGTCGAGCGGTGGGTACGGGGAATGCCACTGCGCGGGCGGGTGAGCCGGGAGGAATTGGAAAGGCTGGCATGAGGCCATAAATGCAAGAAAGCCCTGACAGGGAACCGGAGTTCCCCGTCAGGGCTTTCTGAAGAAAAGTTCGGCGGCGTCCTACTCTCCCACACGGTCCC
>NZ_JBSFWU010000113.1:0-23086 GCF_053594995.1 Streptomyces sp. NPDC002536 | reverse complement strand
TTGGGGGCGCGGGGAACTGCGCGATCAGCCACGATGCGCCTGCAGTCGAGGTTCTCGGGGCTTCGCCCCGAACCCCGAGGTAGTGCGCCGACTGCGGGTCGGTGGGGGCTGGTCGCGCAGTTCCCCGCGCCCCTGACGGGGCGCCATGGCGCGCGGGAGCATACCGCGCCACCATGAGGTGCCGGCCGGCCCACCGCTACCGAGGAGCGCGCCCGTGGAGTTCGACGTCGTCGTGGAGATTCCGCAAGGCAGCCGCAACAAGTACGAGATGGACCACGAACGGGGGCGCATCCGGCTGGACCGGATGCTGTTCACCTCCACCCGCTACCCCGCCGACTACGGATACGTCGACGGCACGCTCGGCGCGGACGGGGAGCCGCTGGACGCGCTCGTCCTCGCGGGCGACCCCACCTTCCCCGGCGTCTTCATCCGGTGCCGCGCCATCGGCATGTTCCGTATGACGGACGAACAGGGCGAGGACGACAAGGTGTTGTGCGTCCCCGTCGGCGACCCCCGGCACGAGCACCTGCGCGACCTGCGCCATCTGCCCGAGTTCGACAAGCTGGAGATCCAGCACTTCTTCGAGGTCTACAAGGAGCTCGAACCCGGCAAGTCCGTCGAGGGCGCCTGCTGGGCGGACCGGGCCGCGGCGGAGGCGGAGATCACCGCGTCCCGGGAGCGGGCGAAGGGATCGCAGCCGCGGTAGCCGCAGACGCGGTAGTCGCGGATGCGGTAAAAGAGGCGCATGGCAACTACGGGGCGGCGGGCGCCCGATGGGCGGCTCGTCGCCGTCGCGGTCGCGTACGCGGTGGTGCAACTCTGCTACGCCGTCGTGCACATGGACCTCGGCTGGGACGAGACCGTTTACCTCTCCCAGGTCGATCCCCGCCACCCGGCCGCGTTCTTCAGCGCGCCGCGCTCGCGCGGCGTGAGCTTCCTCGTCGCCCCCGTCGTCGCCCTCACCTCCTCCGTGCCCGTGCTGCGCGTGGTGCTGGTGCTGTTGTCCTCGGCCGCCCTCTACGCCGCGTTCGCGGTCTGGCAGCCGCTGGTGGGCCGGGCGCGCGTCGCCCTCGCGGCGCTGCTCTTCGCCGGGCTGTGGATCACGGTGCTCAGCGGGCCGGAGGTGATGCCGAACCTGTGGATCGCACTGTCGGCCGTCGCCGCGGCGGGGTGGTTCCTGCGCACCCGCGGCGACGGACGCCGCCGCGCCCTCGCCGGCCTCACCGTCACACTCGCCGCGGCCGCCCTCTTCCGCGCACCCGACGCAGTCTGGCTCGCCCTGCCCCTGCTCGCCGTGTGCGCCGCAGTGCGGGACTGGCGCCGGCCCGGCACCGTGGCCGCCGTACTGGGCGGGCTCGCGCTGGGCGGGGTGCAGTGGGCGGTGGAGGCGTACGTCCGCTTCGGCGGCATCGGGAACCGGCTGTCGCTCTCCAGCGACACCGAGGGCGGCATGGGCGCCCACCTCGGCGCGGGGCTGCGGGCCGCGTACCGCAGCCTCAACGGGCCGCAGCTGTGCCGCCCTTGCCACATCGCCGGACCGTCGGTGACGCATGCGCTGTGGTGGCTGCTGCTGCCGGTGCTGGTCGCGGCGGCGTGCGCGGTGGGGCAGAGGGAGGAGAGGGCGGTGACGCTGCTGCCCGTCGCCTGCGCGGTGGCCCTGGCGGCGCCGTACCTGCTGTTGCTGGACTACTCGGCGCCGCGGTTCCTGCTGCCCGTGTATGCGCTGCTTTCCCTGCCGGTGGCGGGACTTGTGGTGCGGGTGGCCCGGGGGCGGCGTGTGGTGACGGGCGTGGTGTGCGTCGTGCTGGTCGCCCACGGTGCCGTGCAGCTGAAGGAGTTGCGGCTGAACACCGCCGATGCGCGGGACACGACTGTGCGGTACCGGCGCGCCGCACAGGAGTTGGGGCGGCTGGGGGTGAGGGCACCGTGTTTGGTGACGGGGCCGCGGGCGCAGCCGATCGCGTACGAGGCGGGGTGCGCGTCCGCGGAGACGATGGGGAACAACCGGTCGACGACGGTGCGGGGCATCGTGGATGCCGCATCCACGATGCCGGTGGCGATTCTCTACGATCCGGGGGATCCGTATCTGCCCGCTTATGCGCGGGCTTGGCATGCGCATGTGCTGCCGGGGACGGACTGGTTGGTGTACTTGAGCGCCCCGTAAGGGGCGCGGGACTGTTGACATATGCGGCTCCGCCGCGCGGGCGCGACCAGCCGACTGCAGGCGCGTTGTGGCTGGTCGCGCAGTTCCCCGCGCCCCTTCGGGGCGCGGAACCTCACGCCTCCCGTAGCAGCGCCGCCAAGTCGCCCTCCACGTCCAGGTGGACCCCCTCCGCCCCCGCAGGGACCACCGCGTATGAGCCTGCCAGGAAACCCCGCAGTTCCGCCGTGTCGATCTGCACCATCGCCACGCCCTCCGCCGCGTGCAGCTCCAGGACCGTGCGCTGCGGCCCGCAGGGCCAGACGCGGACGTCGCCCGTGCCCGAGGGCGTGAGCAGGCCCCGTGCCAGCAGTTCCCGCGCGAAGATCCACGAGACCTCGGATCCGTCGAGCGAGGCCGCGGGCGGGAAGACGACGTGGACGGCGAAAGGATCGGCACTCGCGTACCGCAGACGGGCCCGGACCGTTCGGGTGGGCGGAGTCGACGCGATGAGCCGTGCCTGGACAGCCTGGTCGATGACAGTGGACAACGCCTGCTCCCTTGCGGTTGATGTCCGGGTGGTGCGGTCCGTGCCTTCCTCGAAGGGTGAGACGTTGGAACCATTACGACAGTGCGATGAATGGAGCGTGACCTGCGTCACGCTTGGACCGGCAGGACGGCCAGCACCTCCCACCCGCCCCCGGGCGCCGGCCCCGCCGTGAGCGAGCCCCCGATCGCGTCCGCGCGCTCGGTGATGCCCACCAGGCCCAGCCCGCCGCTCTCCTCGGGCGGCCGCGGGGGCGCCCCGCGGCCGCCGTCGTCGCGGACGGACACGAAGAGCCGCTCCCCGGAGTGCTGCAGCGTGATATCCACGGCCGAGGCACCGGGGTTGTGCTTGGCCACGTTGGCCAGCGCCTCGTCCATGATCCGGCGTACGGACGCGGCCAGTTCGGGGGCCAGCCCGGCGCCGAAGCGCGGGTCGACGTCGAAGGTGACGTGTGCGTCGGGATGCGCGCGACGGAAGGCCTCGACGGGCTCGGCGATCCGGTCCGGGCCCGGCAGGGGCTCCCGGCGGGGGTGGTCCTGGTGGAGCACCTTGAGCAGCCGCTGGGCCGTCGTCATGGCCTCGTCGCCGGCCTCCTGGATGTTGCGCAGCGAGGCGGCCACCCGCTCGTCCTGCGCCAGCGATCCGGTGGCCTTGGCCAGCAGGGTCATCGCCTGCACGTGGTGGGCGACGTAGTCGTGCAGCTCGCCCGCCAGCTCCAGCCGTTCGGCCTCGCGCGCGGCGGCCACCGCCTGGGCACGCTCGGCGTCCCGGTAGCGCAGGCACAGCCCGAGCGCGGTGACGCCGGCCACGACGAGTGCGTACGCGACGACGGTCGTGCCGCTCGCGTCCGCGTCCCGGACCGGCGCGGCCAGCACCCCGGCCGCCAGGGCGATCCCCAGCGGCACGGCCGGCCGCACCGGGGTGCGCCAGGCGACCAGGCACAGCAGCACCAGCAGGGCCGCGCTCTCGGTCAGGCCCCAGACGGGGATCGGCTGACCGGCCGCCAGCAGTCGGCCGGTCACCACCCAGGACACCCCGACGGCCGCCGCGGCCCGCGCGGCCAGCGGTGCCCACGGCAGCACGCACAGCGCCACCAGCAGCCCGGCGATCCACACCAGCAGATGCGCGTGGTGTGCGGCGGCGGAGTACGACGAGTAGGAGGTAGCCCTGCCGAGCAGCCGGCCCTCGCACACCCACAGCCCGCACAGGGCGGCCACGAGCCAGCCTCGTCCGCGGGCGGTCCTGGGGCGCGCACCGGCGACCGCCGGCAGGGGCATCTGCGACATGCCCTCGACGCTAGGCAGCCGCGCGCACGTGCGGATCGACCGTCCAGCCACAAGCCACTGGCCGAAAGGATGAATGTTTGACGGTCTCGGGCCGTGGACGATGCGGCCGGTCCTCCACTAGCTTGCCCGTCCATGACAAGACGTGGCCTTGCCGTATTGACCGTATTGACCGCAGTCGTCTGCGGGCTCGTTCTCCAAGTGCCGGCCCAGGCGGCCCCGCACCCCTCCTGGGAGGCCCGGAACAGCGGCACCGACGCCCACTTCCGCGGGCTCGCGGCCGTGAGCCGGTCCACCGCATGGGCCGCCGGCACCAAGGGCACCGTGCTGCTCACCCGCGACGGCGGCCGCCGCTGGCGCACCGTCTCCCCGCCCGGCGCGGGCGCCCTGGAGTTCCGCGACGTCAAGGCCTTCGACGCCCGGCACGCCGTGGTCCTGGCCATCGGCGAGGGCGAGGCCTCCCGCATCCTGCGCACCGACGACGCCGGCCGCACCTGGACGGAGGCCTTCCGCAACACCGACCCGAAGGCCTTCTACGACTGCCTCGCCTTCTTCGACCACCGGCACGGCATCGCCCTCGGCGACCCGGTCGACGGACGGTTCCGCGTGCTGGCCACCGGCGACGGCGGCCGCAGCTGGCGCGTCCTGCCCTCCGGAGGCATGCCGCCCGCCCTGCCCGGCGAGGCCGCCTTCGCGGCGAGCGGCCAGTGCGTGGTGAGTTCCGGCGGCCACGACGCGTGGATCGCCACGGGCGGCGGCGCCGTCTCACGCGTCCTGCACTCCGTCGACCGCGGCCGCACCTGGACGGCGTCCGCCACGCCCGTACCGGCGGGCGACCCCGCCCGGGGCGTCTTCGCCCTCGCCTTCCGCGACCGCACGCACGGGCTGGCCGTCGGCGGCGACTACCGCGCCGGTCAGCCGTCCCCGCACGCCGCCGCGCTCAGCCGCGACGGCGGCACCACCTGGACGGAGGCCGGACTCCCGCCCGCCGCCTACCGCTCCGGTGCCGCCTGGCTGCCGCACAGCCGCACCACGGCCCTGGCCGTCGGCCCCACGGGCAGCGACCTCACCACGGACGGCGGCCGCAGCTGGCACGGCTTCGACACCGGCTCGTACGACACCGTCGCCTGCGCCCCGGACGGCGGCTGCTGGGCGGCGGGGGAGAAGGGCCGGATCGCCCGGCTGGGGAGGTCGGGACGATGAGGTCAGGACGGTAGCGTCTCGCGGTACTGCTCCAGCGGTGCGGCGGTCTTCGTGGCGAAGAACTTCGTGATCGTGTACTCGCACACCCCCGCGACGCTGAACGGGTCGCTCTTGGCGATCTCCTCGATCTTCGTCCGGTCGTCGCCGAGCGCGAGGATGATGCCGCCGTCCCGCGGGTCCTTGCGCCCGGAGGCGATGAAGACCCCGGACGCGTAGTGCGAGTCCAGCCAGGCGACATGCTCCGGCAGGGCGGCCTCGATGCGGTCGATGGGCGCGATGTACGTCAGCTCCATTACGAACATGATCGACAGGCTACGCCCGTGCCGTAGCGTGGGCGCCACTATGACCAGTGCCATGACCGATACGTCCCGCAGTGTGCCGCCCGACTGGCCCACGACCGAGGCGGAAGCGACCGCCGTCCAGGACGAGTTGCGCAACCGCGTGATCCTGGACGAGCCCGGCCCGGCGCCGGACGCGCCGTTGGTCGCGGTGGGTGTGGACGTCGCCTACGACGACGAGCGCGACGTCGTCGCCGCGGCCGCCGTGGCGCTGGACGCGGCCACGCTGGAGGTCGTCGGGCAGGCGACGGCCGTGGGCCGGGTGAGCTTCCCGTACGTGCCCGGCCTGCTGGCGTTCCGTGAGATCCCCACCGTGCTGGCCGCGCTGGAACGGCTCGCGGTGGAGCCCGGCCTGGTCGTCTGCGACGGCTACGGCCTGGCGCACCCGCGCCGCTTCGGCCTGGCGAGCCACCTGGGAGTGCTGACCGGCCTGCCGACCGTCGGGGTCGCGAAGAACCCGTTCACCTTCCGCTACGAACAGCCGGGGCCCCTGCGGGGCGACACGGCGCCGCTGCTCGACGGCGAGGAGGAGGTGGGGCGGGCGCTGCGCACCCGGGAGGGCGTGAAGCCGGTGTTCGTGTCCGTGGGACACCGGGTGAGCCTGGACCGCGCGTGCGCGCAGGTGTTGCGGCTGGCGCGGGGGTTCCGGTTGCCGGAGACGACGCGGGCGGCCGATGCGCTGTGCCGTGCGGCGCTTCGGGGGGCGTAGGGGGCCGTTTTCCGGGGGCTGCCGCCCCCGGGGCCCGCTGGTCCGTTGTCGGCTGCAGGCGCGTCGTGGCTGGTCGCGCAGTTCCCCGCGCCCCTTACGGGGCGCCGGTTTTGGGTAGGGGCACTGGGTGACCCCCATCCTCACCGGCGTCATCCCGCCCCTCTGCACCCCGCTGACCCCCGACGGCGACGTCGACACCCGCTCCCTCGCCGCCCTCGTCGAACGCACCCTCTCCGCCGGCGCGGCAGCGCTCTTCGCGCTCGGGTCCAGTGGTGAAGCCGCCCTGCTCGACGATGCGCAGCGGCGGACCGTCCTGGCGACGGCCGTCGAGGCCGTCGCAGGGCGGGTGCCCGTGCTTGCCGGGGTCATCGACATGAGCACCGCCCGCGTCCTCGCCCACGCCCGTACCGCCGCGGCCCTCGGGGCGGACGCGGTCGTCGTCACCGCGCCCTTCTACGTCACGCCCCATCCGGACGAGACTGCCGCCCACTTCCGGCGCGTCCGCGAGGGCGCAGGGCTGCCGGTCGTCGGGTACGACATCCCGTCCTCCGTCCACACCAAGCTCGACGCCCGCACCGTGCTCGCCCTCGCGGAGGACGGCACCCTGGTCGGGCTCAAGGACAGCAGCGGTGACCTCAACGCCCTGCGGCGCCTGCTCGTCGCGCTGCGCGAGCGCGGCCTGCACGGCACGTTCTCCGTGCTGACCGGTTCCGAACCGGCCGCGGACGCCGCCCTGCTGGCCGGTGCGCACGGTGTCGTGCCGGGGCTCGGCAATGTCGACCCTGCCGGGTATGTACGCCTCTACGAGCACGCCCGCGCGGGCCGCTGGGCGGAGGCCGCCGCCGAACAGGACCGGCTGGCCGCCCTGTTCGCCCTGACCGGTGCCGGGGATCCCGCCGTCATGGGGGTCACGTCCTCCGCGCTCGGCGGTTTCAAGGCCGCGCTGCACCTGCTCGGTGTCATCGACTGCCCGGCCACCGCGGCCCCGCTGACGCCTCTTCCGGACCGTGCGGTGGCGACCGTGCGGCGCATCCTGCAGGAGACCGGACTGCTGTGATCCGGCTCCGCCGCGTTGTCAGTGGTGCGGGTTAGCTTGGGCACATGGCAGGCAAAGCAACCGGATCCGCTCCCCTCAAGGCACGCGCCGCCGTGCGCGCGTTCGCGCTGGGTCTCCCCGGCGCGGTCGAGGAGTTCCCTTGGGAAGAGGACGCGGTCGTCAAGGTCAACAAGAAGATCTTCGTCTTCCTGGGGTCGGAGGGGAACACCGAGACCCCCGGCATCGGCGTCAAGCTCAAGGACGAGGAGGCGCACGGCCATGCGCTCGCCGTCCCCGGCGCGGCGCCGAGCGGGTACGGGCTGGGGCGGCACGGCTGGGTGTCGATCCCGCTGACGGGCGAGAGCGCGCCCGTCGAGCTGCTCTGCGACTGGGTCGAGGAGAGCTATCGCACCATTGCGCCCAAACGGCTCGTGGCGGAGCTCGACGCCCGCTGACGGGCGTCAGCGGACCCGGATGGCGTCGAGTTTCTCCCTCAGGTAGCGGTGTGAATCGATGCCGCGCACGTCCGTCCCCGGGTTGCACTCGTAGAAGTAGACCAGTGACATCAATTCCTCGGCCGGTTCGTCGACGGGTGGCGGCAGTACGCGATGCCGGCCGGAACGCCAGCGGCCTCCGGTCCAGAACGCCATGAGGTCGCCGATGTTGACGGTGAGCGCTTCCGGGTCGTACGGGGCGTTCTGCCAGCCGTCCTCGTCGGTGAAGACCTGCAGCCCCCCTCGGCCCTGCTGCCGGTCCAGGACGGTGACCGTGCCGAAGTCCGTGTGCGGCCCGATGCGGAACTGGCCGGGCTGCGGGGCCCCGACCGTCTCCACGCCCGGGTACCGGTTGATGTTGAATCCCCAAGTGGGATGTGTGGTGTGCCGGGTGAAGAAGTTCTCGCCCTCGCCGAGGGCGACACCCAGCAGTTCCAGGATGCCGTCCGAGAGGCGGCGCATCCGGTCCAGGTATGCGGTCACCGGGGGCCGGAGCGAAGGGACCTCCGCGGGCCAGGTGTTGGGCGCGAACCACTCGGCGCCCACGGACGGGTCCTGGCCCGGTCCCTCCGCCGCGAAGGAAAGGGATTCTTTGAGGTCGGGCGGCGTCTCGGTGCCCTCCGCATACCCGTTGGCCTCGGCGCCCGGCCCGAGCCAGCCGCGCCCGCCGACCTCGACGGCGTACGGGCGCTTGGCCTTCTCCGGAAGCCGGAAGAACACCTGGGCCTGCGCACGGACGGCGGCACGCAGGTCCGGAGCGATGCCATGCCCGGTGACGAGCAGGAATCCGGCGGTGCGCAGCGCCCGGTCGACCACGGCAGGACTGTCGTCGATCCGCCAGGTGCGCATGTCGATGGTGGGAACGGAGGCCATGACGCGACTCTTCTCGCACGCACGGGATGTCAACCCCGTGCTGTCGCGGCGAGTACTTCACGGTCCCCGTACCGCCAGGGCTTGTCCGAGGGGTCAGTCGTGGGGCAGCCACTCCGGGCGGCAGGCGCCGCGCGGGAGGAGGATCTGCCGGTACGCGCCCGGGGTCTCGGACATCCGTACCTGGTCGGTGACGCCCTGGTAGTGGCCGAGCGGGGTCTGCGCGGTGAAGGTCTCCGGGGCGGGGTAGGCGTGCTCCTCGCCGGTGCCGGCGATCGCGGTGGCGTACTCCTTGTCGAAGATGCCCATGCTCAGGATCCACAGGGCGACCCGGGACAGGGAGACGTGGACGCGGTAGCTGCCTCCGTCGAGGGCGCGGCGGCGCAGGGCCTCCACGATGCCGGCGGTCATGAACCACGAGACCAGGTAGTCGTTGACCACCGTGATCGGCGGCAGGGCCGGCCTGTCGCCGTCGCCCTCCAGGTGCAGCAGCCCGGTCAGCGCGCCTGCGGTCTGGTCGAAGCCGAGGTAGTCGGCCCAGGGGCCGCTCCTTCCGTTCAGCGAGACGGTCGCGTACACCAGGCCCGGCCGCCGGGCGATCGCCTCGTCCTCCGACAGCCCGATGGACTCCAGGAAGCCGGGGCGGCGGTTGGCGAAGAAGACGTCGGCCCCCGCCTGGAGTTCATGGATGCGGGCCAGGCCCTCGGGGGTGTACGGGCTCACCGTCGCCGAGCGGACGCCGACGTTGGCCGTCCGGTACGTGACGTCATGCTCCAGTTCGTTCGGCCGCCACAGGTTGAGCACGTCGGCCCCGTGCAGGGCCAGTGCCCGGCCGGCGCCGGCGCCCGCGATGATGTGGCCCATGCCCAGCGCCCGCACCCCGTCCAGCGGCGCCGTCGCACCCTCGGGCAGCGGCTCGGGCGCGCTGTCGCCGACGCGGGTGATCTCCACCAGCGGCATGTGTGCGAGGTGGCCAGCGTATTGACGCTCCGTCAGAATCTCGCTCGGCGTCCGGACCATGGGCATCACCGCACCGGCCTCGGCCCCGGCCCTCTCCAGCTCGCGGGCGTCCCACCGGGCGACGGCGGCGGCGACGGCCTCGGGTATCTCCGGTGCGCCCAGCAGCTTCTGCGCGGCCTGCTTGATGTTGGGGTAGATGTTGAACGGCATCATCCAGCGCCCGTCGGCCGTCCGGTAGAACGCGTTGGCATAGGCCATGTTGGGGATCGACGGAGTACCGGCGGGGTAGCCGTTGAGCAGCTCCCACTTCTGGTCGTAGAAGGGGCAGAGCCGGTGCGGTCCCACCCGCAGGTCCATCGCGATGTCCTGGCCCGGGCCGCCGCGCTGCCGCCACAGTGCGGCCACGGCGGCGGACTTGGCGACGAGGGCGATGCCGGAGGCGGCGCCGAGCCGCAGGGTGCTGGGCACCACCGGGTCGGCTCCGTAGTACGTGATCGTGCCGCCGGTGTCCTCGGGCTTCAGCCCGATGCCGGCCAGGACGTCGGCCGTTTCGGCGTGGACGTCGAACGCGTCGTCCGTCGCGGGGGCGGCGATCGCCTGGGTGATCCTGTCGGTGAGAGACATGGTGCGTCGTTTCCGTTTCCCGGGTGCGTGAGGTTCGGTGAAGGGTCAGTCGCGGGTGGGAGCGGGTGTGCCGGGGGCATCCCCGAGGACACGCATCAGGGCGACCTGTGCGCGGTCGCGTCGGGCGGCGAGCTCACCGACCGGCACGTCGCCGAAGGCCTGCCGGGCCTGCTCGGTCAGCCGGGCGACGGTGGTCCCGTCGAAGGAGGGGCTGCCCAGGCCCGGCCACGTGGCCTCCATGGCGCGGCCGAGGTGCTCGATGAAGTGCGGCAGGCCGCCGGGGCCGCCGCCGAGGTGGAAGGTGCGGAAGGGGCCCGCCACGGCCCAGCGCAGACCGATGGAGGCGGTGACGATGTCGTCGAGCTCCTGCTCGGTCACCACGCCTTCGGCCACCAGGTGCACGGCCTCGCGGAAGAGAGCCGACTGCAGCCGGTTGGCGACGAAGCCGGGGATCTCCTTGTGCAGGACCTGCGGCCGCTTGCCCAGCGCCGCGTAGAAGTCGCGGGCCTGCTCCACGGTGGCCCGGGAGGTCCGCTCGCCGGGCACGATCTCCACCAGCGGTACCAGGTGCGGCGGGTTGAAGGGATGGCCGACGACCAGGCGTTCGGGCTGCCGCATCGCCTGCGCGATGGCGGTGGCCGGGATGCCGGAGGTGGAGGTGGCCAGCAGCGCGTGGGCGGGCGCGGCCCGCTCGACGGTCCGCCAGATCTCCTGCTTGACCTCCAGGCGCTCGGGCCCGTTCTCCTGGACGACGTCGGCGTCCGCGACGGCGGTGGCGAGGTCGGCCTCGAAGTGCAGCCGGCCGGTCAGGCCCTCGATGGGCAGCCCCAGTCCGGCCAGGCCCGGGACGATCTCCTCCAGGCCGTCGAGGACCAGCTTCGCCACGTCGGGGCGCGGGTCGCTGACGACGACGTCCATGCCGTGGGCGAGGAACAGGCCGGCCCAGGAGATGCCGATCACCCCGCCGCCGATGATCGTGGCCCGCCGGTACGTGCCGGGGAAGCGGGCGGCGTCCACCGCTGCCGGTTCAGTGCTGTTGTCCATGGTCTTCACGCTTCTCTTGGTGTCTGTGACGTCGGCGGTGTCAGGGCCTGTCCGGCTGGTCTTGCAGCGCCCCGTCAGGGGCGCGGGGCGGCCCGATCGTCGCCTGCGGGCGCGTCGTGGCTGGTCGCGCAGTTCCCCGCGCCCCTTCGGGGCGCGAAGGTCCGCCGGACTGGCCCTGGGAGCCCTCAGTCGGCGAGGTAGTCGTGGACCGCTTCGGCGGGGCTGAGGGTGAGGTCGGCGACGATGTGGCTCGCGCCGACGACCTCCAGGACGGGCAGGTCCGCGAGCGGCGCCAGCGCGTGGGCGAAGAGCTGCAGCCGGGCCGGGCCGCGGAACGCGCTCTTGACCGTGATGTCGTCGATCCGGGTACGGACCAGCTCGCAGATGCGCGGCGTGCCGTCGTAGCCGAGCGCGGTCTTGACCATGAACGTGGGCGTACGGATCTCCGCGCGGGCCTCGTCGAGGTCCATCGGGTCGTGCTTGTAGCCCATGGTGGCGGTGGCCACCCGCAGCGAGCCGTAGTCGAGGGTGCCGACCAGCGTGTCGGAGTCGACGCGGAGCACGGGGGAGCCGAACTTCTTCGGGTACGCGCTCAGTTCGCGACCGCTGGTGATGGCCGGCACGCTGTCGACGTACATCGCCAGGTTGAACTCGCCGTGCTCGCCGTCGTGTTCGACGGAGATGAGCTGGCCGGCCTCGGTGTAGTCGCCCAGGCCCGTCACGTCCGGCATCCGGATGACCTCGAAGCGGACCAGCGGATCGGTGACGGCCAGCGGCTCGGGGACGATCCGGCGCAGGGCCTCGGGGTCGGTGCGATAGGTGATGTTGAGGTACTCGCGGTCGGTGAACCGGTACCGGGTGGGGGCGTAGGCGGGCGCGTTCACCGGGGTGGTGAACAGGCGCGCGACGTCTTGCGAGCGCATCGGAGGACTCCTGGGAGACCGGGATTCTCGGGAGGGGGAGGAGCGCCGGGCTCGTCGTCCGGGGCTCCCACGACCGAGTGAACGCCCCGAGCCGGATGTCTGTCCAATATATGTTTTCGTAGATCGAGATATGGTTGACCATATGGAACTGACCAGGCGCCTCCTCGAACAATTCCTGGCCGTGGTCGACGAGCAGCACTTCGGCCGGGCCGCGGAACGCCTCTCGATGAGCCAGCCACCCCTCAGCCAGGCCATCCAGCGTCTGGAGCGGGGCATCGGCGCGACCCTCCTGGAGCGCGGACCGCGCGGTGTGCGCCCGACCCCCGCGGGCGCGGCCTTCGCCACGGACGCGCGACGGATGCTCAACCTCCAGGACGCCGCCGTCGAACGCGCGCGGCGCGTCGCACACGGACTGGAGGGCGATGTGCGGGTCGGGTACGTCAGCATCCTCAGCCACCGTCACCTGCCCCGGTTGCTGCGCGCGGCCGCCCGGGAGATGCCCGGCCTCCGGATCAAGCTGCACCAGGACTCCTCGGCCTCCGTCGCGGAAATGATCCAGGCCGGCGCCCTCGACCTGGGGTTCCTGCGCGACCCCGCACCGGTACCGGCCGGCCTGGTCACCCAGGACATCGCCGTCGAACGCCTCGCCGCCGCGCTCCCCACCGACCACCGGCTGGCCGGCGAGGAGGCGATCGGACTGGCGGACCTGCGCGAGGAGGACTTCGTCCTGCCCGACGCCACGGCACTGCCGTCCCTCGCGCAGCAGCTCCAACTCGCCTGCCACGAAGTGGGCTTCACCCCCCGGCCCCGGGCCACCGCCGACGACCTCACCGGCCTGTTCAGCTACGTGGCCTCCGGGCTGTGCGTCAGCGCCCTCCCCGAGGAACTCCGTGAATTCGCCCTCCCCGGAGTCGCCTTCGTCCCGCTCAGCGGCACATCGCCCAACCTGGACACCCACATCACCGCCGTCCTCCGCCCGGACGCGGACGACGCCGTCCGGCGGCTGCTCGACCTGATCACCCGGCACATGCCCGCCTGAGACAGGGGTCGGCTTGCCCGTCGGGGTGGTGCGGGAAAGGATCGACGGGCCGTGTCGGCGCGAGTGGCCGGCGGCGTACGAGAAGAACGGGGTGGGGCGGGATGAGCGAGCACGGCCGACGGCAGCGGCACCGTACGGTGGACCGGGTCGCGTGGATCCTGGAGGCTGCCGCGCGGGCGCCGGGCGGGGTGACCGTGGCCGAGCTGGCGCGGACGGTCGAAGCGCCGGCGAGTTCGGTGCAGGATCTGGTCAACGGCCTTGTCGCGACCGGGTTTCTGCTGGAACAGCACCGGCGCTTCAGGCTCGGGCCCGCCCCGCACGTCCTCAACCTCATCGCCGGCCGGGTCGTCCCGCGGATCGGCCAGGCCGAGCTCGACGGACTGAGCCGTGTCGCGGGTACCCCGGTGCTGCTCACGGTGCGGGTCGGGCTCGACGCCGTGTACCTCGCGCGCGGCGGCGAGGACGAGATTCCCCGCCTCGTGCCGCTCGCCGACCGGCACATGGCCCGGCCGCTGCTGCGCACCGCCGCGGGCCGGCTGCTGCTGGCCTTCACCGACGAGGCGGAGCGCCGTGGGCTGCTCGACGAGCTCGCCCGCCACGACCCCGAGGCGGTCGCCGAGTTCCGCCGCGCTCTTCCGGCGATCCGCACATCGCGGATCAGCCGCAGCGAGGGTCTGGCCGACCCCGAGGCCTGCGCCCTCGCGATCCCCGTCACCGACGGCCCCGTCGTCACGGGAGCCCTCGCCCTGATACACCGGCGCCGCGGCCGCTCGGAGCGGCTGTTCCTGGACCGGGCGGCGGCCCGGCTCCTCGCGCACATCCAGGAGAGACGGACGTGACGTCCGCATCGATTCACGGATATCCGTGAATGTGGGTGCTAGCGCAGTGCCGGGAACGAGCATCCGGGCATGACTTCGAACACGCTGACCACGACCGAGCCGACGCCGACGCCGCCGCCCACCGGCGAGATCGTCTCCCGGCTGCTGCACACCCTCGGCGACCCCGAACCGGCCCGGGGGGCCGAGGACATCACCGTCGTCGGGGCCGATCCCCTGGTGCCCTCCGTGCACCGCCTCGCCGATGCCATGTCCGCCGCGATCGGGGTCTTCGGGCGGCAGACCGCGGCGGTCGGCGAACAGCGCGGTCACCCGCACCAGAGGGTTCAGGTGCAGGCCGGGGCCGCGATCGACCAGCTCATGGCGACGTATCACACGACGCTGTCGGGACGCCCGATCGGTGCGCTGCTCGACGATCCGGCGCTGCTCGACAACAACGACTTCTACCGGGCGCGCGACGGCCGGTGGATCTTCATCATCACCACCTATCCGCATCTGCGGGACGCGGTCCACTCCGTGCTGAGGTGCGGGCCCGACAAGGTGGGGATCGCGCAGGCCGCGGCCGGCTGGGACGCCTTCACGCTGGAGGAGGCCATCTGCGCGCGGGGCGGCGTCGCCTGCGTGGTGCGCAGCCGGGACGAGTGGCTCGCGCACCCCGCGGGGCGGTACGTCGCGCAGCGCCCGGTCGTCGAGATCGAACGCGTCGGTGACGGACCGGCCCGGCCTCTGGAACCGATCGGCGAGGCCGACGAGGCGCTCGCGGGCGTACGGGTGCTCGACCTCACCCATGTCATCGCAGGTCCCGTCGCGGCCCGACTCCTTGCCCAGTTCGGCGCCGACGTGCTGCACCTGTCGCGCCCCGACCGCCCCGACCCGATCCCGATGATCGTGATGACCGGCGGCGGCAAGCGCAACGCCTACTGCGACCTGCGCGACGATCACGACCGTGCGGCCTTCCACGACGCGCTCCAGGACGCGGACGTCTTCGTGCACGCCTACCGGGGACTCGCCCGGCACGGGGCGTCGACCGAGGAACTCGTCCGGCGCCGCCCCGGACTCATCACCCTCGAACTCCATGCCTGGGGCGCCGAAGGCCCCTGGGGCGAACGCGGCGGGTTCGACCAACTCGCCTGCTCGGCCACCGGATTCGCCGTCGAGGAGTGGACCGACCGGCCGTCGCTGCCGCCGACGTACCTGCTCAACGACTACCTCGCCGCCTACCTCGGGGCCGCCGCCGTGGCAACGGTCCTGCGCCGACGCGCGACGGAGGGCGGCTCCTGGCGGATCCGCGTGACCCTGGCCGGGGTGTGCCACTGGGTGCAGGAACTCGGGCTGCTGGCACGGGAGAACGTCATCGACCTGCCCCGGCCCGGGCGCGCACCGCTCGCCGCGCTGTCGACCACCGGGACCGACTTCGGCCCGCTCACCGAACCGGCGACACCGTTCGCGTACAGCGGGCGCACGGTCCCCCAGCCGGGCCGGCGTTCCCCGCTGGGGTCCGCTGCGCTCCAGTGGCGCTGAGCGCTCCGCTGGAAGTCCGTACGTCATCTGCGGGCGCGTCGTGGCTGGTCGCGCAGTTCCCCGCGCCCCTTCGGGGCGCGATACCGCTCCCCCCGATACCCAGGAGGCACCGGAAGATGTCCGAGAAACCGAACAGTTCGTCCGGCCGCGGACTCCTCGCCGGAGTCCGTGTCATCGAACTGGCCAGCGTGATCATGGCCCCGTACGCCGCCCAGCAACTCGGCGACCTGGGCGCGGACGTGATCAAGGTCGAGCCGCCCACGGGCGACATGACGCGCCACTACCCGCCGCGGCGCCACCCCGGCATGGGCGGCCCGGCACTCAACCTGAACCGCAACAAGCGCAGCGCCGCCATCGACCTCAAGGCCCCGCACGGCCGCGACGCCCTGCTCGCCCTGCTGCGCACCGCCGACGTCTTCATCACCAACCTGCGCCCGCAGGCCCTGGAGAAGCTCCGCCTCGGCTACGACGAGGTCGCGGCCGTCAACCCCGGCCTGATCTACGCAGGCGCCCAGGGCTTCCGCAGCGACAGCCGCTACGGCACCCACGCCGCCTACGACGACATCATCCAGGCGGCCAGCGGCCTGGTCTGGCTCAACCACAAGGTCTCCGGCCAACCGCACTACGTTCCCACCGTGCTGGCCGACAAGATCTGCGGCATGCAGATCGCCCAGTCGGTACTGGCCGCACTGCACTACCGGGACCACGGCGGCACCGGACAGCGCATCGAGGTCCCGATGGCCGACACCATGCTCGCCTTCAACCTGGTCGAGCACCTGGGAGCGGCCGCCCTGGAGGCCGACGGGGAGTTCGGCTCCGCCCGCTCGCTCAGCCCGCAGCGCCGAGCCCTGCGCACCGCCGACGGCTGGATGTGCATCCTGCCGCACAGCGACCGCAACTGGCGGGACTTCACCGCCTTCGTCGACCGCCCCGAACTGGGCGCCGACCCGCGCTTTTCCACCGGCCCCGACCGGGCCCGCAACGCCGACGCGTTCTATCCGCTGCTCGCGGAGCTGACGCTGCAGCACACCAGCGCCGAGTGGCAGGAGTTCTGCGACCGGGCGGGCATCGCCGCCGCCCCCGTGCTCGACCTGGAGTCCGCCGCCACCACCGCCTACGCCCAGGAGGGCGGCCTGCTGCACGAGGCCGAACACCCCACCGAGGGCCGCTACCGGGTCATCGGCCGCCCGGTGCGCTACTCGGCCGACCCGGAGCCGGAGCTACGGCCCTGCCCGGGCATTGGCCAGCACACCGACGAGGTGCTCCGCGAAGCCGGCTTCGACCCCTCCTTGCTGCACACCACACACTGACGGAGCGAATCACTCATGTCTTCTTCGACTTCGACTTCGACGCTTTCACCGATCGCCTTCCCCGACGTCGCCCTGCCCGAATCGACCCGCCGGCTCCGCGCCGAGGTCCGCGCCTTTCTCGACGAGGAGCGCGCCCGCGGCACCGTGCTCGGCCGTCCCGACTCCTGGCTGGCCGGCTGGGATCCCGGCTTCAGCCGCCGCCTCGCCGAGCGCGGCTGGGTCGGCATGGCCCTGCCCACCGAGTACGGCGGCGCCGGCCGCGGCTTCCTGGAGCGCTATGTGGTGATCGAGGAACTGCTCGCCGCCGGCGCCCCGGTCAGCGCCCACTGGGTCTCCGACCGGCAGGCCGGCCCGTCCGTCCTCCAGCACGGCACCGAGGAGCAGCGCCGCTTCTTCCTGCCGAGGATCGCCGCCGGGCAGTGCTTCTTCTCCATCGGCATGAGCGAGAAGAGCAGCGGCTCCGACCTCGCCTCGGTCGCCACCCGTGCCGAACGCACCGCCGACGGCTGGCGGTTGACCGGCACCAAGATGTGGACCGGCGGCGCCCACGTCAACGACTACGCCATCGTGCTGGCCCGCACCGACGACGCCGAGGACAGGCACGCCGGCCTCAGCCAGTTCATCGTCGACCTGCGCGCCCCGGGCGTACGGGTCGAGCCGATCCGGCTGATGAGCGGCGAGCACCGCTTCAACGCCCTCCACCTCGAAGGCGTCGACGTCCCCGACGGCATGCTGCTCGGGCAGCGGGGCGACGGCTGGAAGCAGGTCACCGGCGAACTCGCCTTCGAACGCAGCGGCCCGGAACGCTACCTGTCCACCTTCCCCCTGCTGGTCTCCCTGCTCCGCGAACTGGAACAGCACCCGGCCACGGCCGAACAGCTCACCCGCGTCGGCATTCTGACGGCCCGTCTGTACAGCATCCGCCGGCTGTCCCTCGGTGTGGCCGCGGCCCTGGACGCTGGAGCCTCCCCCGACACCCAGGCCGCCCTGGTCAAGGACCTCGGCACCCGGCTGGAAGGTGCGCTGGTCGACACCGTCCGCAGCATCCTGCCGACCCCGGCCGACCCGTACGCCACCCCCGGCAGCCACCCCGAACTGCTCGCCTTCGCCCTGCTGCACAGCCCCGGCTACACGCTGCGCGGCGGCACCAACGAAATCCTTCGCGGCATCATCACTCGTGGTCTGGAGCAGCACCGATGAACACCCACACGATCGACACCGGCGCCCCCGCCATCCCCGCGGACGCCTACGACACCGCTGCTTTCTACGCCGATGCGGACGCCATCGCCATCGTCGCCAACACCACCGCCCCCGACGCCGTGGCCCTTCCCTCCGCGGACGCCTCCACCGCCGAACTCCTCGCCGCCGCCCAGGAAGCAGGGCGCCGCGCCGTCCCCGCCCCGCTCGCCGAGACCGTCCTGGTCGCCCGCCCGCTGCTGCGCCGCGCCGGCCTCCCCGTCCCGGACGGCCCTCTCAGCTACGCCATCGCCCCTGAGCTCACCGTCCGTTACGCCCACCCGGCCACTTCGGGCGTCGGCTCGGCCGGCTGCTCGGGCGACGACGACACCCTGCTGGTCACCGGCACCCTGCGCCGCGTCCCCTGGGCCCGCGCCGCCACCGCGGTGGTCGTCCTGGCCACCGCCCCCTCCGGCCCCGTCCTGTTCACCCTCACCCCCGACCGGGCCGTCCTCACCCCCGGCCGGAACCTCGCCGAGGAACCCCGCGACGACCTGCACCTCGCCGCCCTGGAGATCCCCGCCTCGCAGGCCCGCCGGATCTCCCCCGAACTGCTCGACGAGGCCCGGCTCCGCGCGGCCCTGGCCCGCTCCGCCCTGATCGCCGGTGCCGCCGAACGCTGCGTCGACCTGACGGTCGCCCACACCACCGCCCGCACCCAGTTCGGCCGTCCGCTCAGCCGCTTCCAGGCCGTCAAGCAGGAAGAAGCGCGGCTGATCGAGGAGACCGCCCTGGTCCGCACCGCCGTCCGGGCCGCCGCCCCGCTGGACCCCGGCGGCCCGGACGCTCACCTCGCCATCGCCGCCGCCAAGACCCAGGCATCCGTCTCGGCCGCCGAGATCGCCCGCATCGCCCACCAACTCCACGGCGCCATCGGCATCACAAGGCTCAACCCGCTCCACCTCGCCACCACCCGCCTGTGGTCCTGGCGCGACGAGGACGGCGACGAGACCTACTGGGCACGCCGCCTGGCCCACCCCCTCACCGCCGCCACCCTCTGGCCCGTCCTCACCACCACGCCCTAGGGTGCGCCCCGTAAGGGGCGCGGGGAACTGCGCGACCAGCCACCGTCGGCCTGCAGCCGACGCACTGCCCCAGGGGTCCGGGGCGAAGCCCCGAGAACTTCGGCTGCGGGCACGTCGTGGTTGCTCGCGCAGTTCCCCGCGCCCCTGACGGGGCGCCCCCGACCGGCAAAGCGGACCCCGCAAGGGCTTGTGGAGAGTGGAACACGTTCTTAACATCGCGGGTGTTACAGCAAATGTGTCACACGGCATGGGCGTTGGGGGCCGCATGGCAGGGACAGGGCACGGTCCGCACGGTCCGCTCACCGGAGTGCGGGTCGTCGAGCTCGCGGGCATCGGCCCCGGGCCGTTCGCCGCCATGCTCCTCGCCGACCTGGGCGCCGACGTCGTCCGCGTCGACCGGCCCGGCGGCCCCGGGCTCGGTGTCGACCCGCAGTTCGACATCACCAACCGCAACAAGCGCTCGGTCCTCGTCGACCTCAAGACGGAGGCCGGCCGGGAGGCCGTCCTCGAACTGGCCGCCCGCGCCGACGTGTTCGTCGAGGGCTACCGCCCCGGCGTCGCCGAGCGGCTCGGCGTCGGCCCCGAGGCGGCCCTCGCCCGCAACCCCCGCCTGGTGTACGGGCGGATGACCGGCTGGGGCCAGGACGGTCCGCTGGCCGCCACCGCCGGGCACGACATCGGCTACATCGCCGTCACCGGCGCCCTCGGCCTGACCGGCCCGCCGGACGGGCCCCCGTACGCCCCCGCCAACCTCCTCGGCGACTACGCGGGCGGCTCCCTCTACCTGGTCGTCGGCGTCCTCGCCGCCCTCCACCACGCCCGCGCCGCCGGCACCGGGCAGGTCGTCGACGCCGCCATTGTCGACGGCACCGCGCACCTGACCGCCATGCTGCACGCCATGACCGCGGCCGGCGGCTGGCAGGACCGGCGCGGCGCCAACCTCCTCGACGGCGGCGCCCCCTTCTACGGCACGTACGAGACGTCGGACGGCGGCTGGATGGCCGTCGGCGCGCTGGAGCCGCGCTTCCACGCCGAGTTCGCCCGGCTCCTCGGCATCGAGGACGTGGCCGACGCCCGTACCGACACGGCCCGTTGGGGCGAGCTGCGCACGGCCGTCGCGGCACGCTTCCGGCAGCGCACCCGCGCCGAGTGGACCGAGGTGTTCGCCGGCACGGACGCCTGCGTCGCGCCCGTCCTCTCGCTGCGCGAGGCACCGCAGCACCCGCACCTCGCCGCCCGCGGCACCTTCGCCGCGCCCGGCGGCCTCGTCCAGCCCGCCCCCGCCCCGCGCTTCTCCGCCACCCCCGGCACCCTGCGCCGCCCGCCCGCGCAGCCGGGGGCCGACACGGCGGAGGTGGCCCGCGACTGGGACGTACCCGGACTCCATCAGCTCCAGAAGGGCCCGCACGATGAAGCGTGAGATCTACGGTGCCGAGCACGAAGCCTTCCGCGCGACCGTCCGCGCCTTCCTGGCCAAGGAGGTCGAGCCGCACTACGAGCAGTGGGAGAAGGACGGCGTCGTCTCCCGCGAGGCCTGGCTGGCGGCCGGCCGGCAGGGGCTGCTCGGCATCACCGTCCCCGAGGAGTACGGCGGCGGAGGCAGCACGGACCACCGCTTCGGCGCCGTGCTCACCGAGGAGTTCGCCCGCTCCGGCGCCGCCGGCTTCGGCGTCGAGCTGCACAACGACATCATCGGCCCGTACTTCACCTCGCTGGCCACCGAGGAGCAGAAGCGCCGCTGGCTGCCGGGCTTCTGCACCGGCGAGACCGTCACCGCCATCGCCATGACCGAGCCCGGCGCGGGCTCCGACCTCCAGGCCCTGCGCACCACCGCCGAGGACCGCGGCGACCACTGGCTGCTCAACGGCTCCAAGACGTTCATCTCCAACGGCATCCTGGCCGACCTGGTGATCGTGGTGGCCCGCACCAAACCGGAGGGCGGCGCGAAGGGCATGAGCCTCCTGGTGGTCGAGCGCGGCACGCCGGGCTTCGAGCGCGGCCGCAACCTCGACAAGATCGGCCTCAAGGCCCAGGACACGGCCGAGCTCTTCTTCCACGACGTCCGCGTGCCCAAGGAGAACCTGCTCGGCGAGCTCCACGGCGCCTTCGTGCACCTGATGCAGAACCTCCCGCAGGAACGCCTGTGCATAGCGGTCGGTGCGATCGCCGCCGCCGAGTACCTGCTGGAGACCACCCTGCGCCACGTCAAGGAGCGCGAGGCCTTCGGACGCCCGCTCGCCCGCCTCCAGCACGTCCGCTTCGAACTCGCCGAGATGGCCACGGAGTGCGCCGTCACCCGCACCTTCGTCGACCGCTGCATCGGCGCCCACGACCGTGGCGAACTCGACGCCGTGCACGCGGCGATGGCCAAGTGGTGGGCCACCGAGCTGCAGAAGCGCGTCGCCGACCGGTGCCTGCAACTGCACGGAGGCTACGGTTACATGACCGAGTACCGGGTCGCCAGGGCCTTCACCGACGGCCGTGTCACGACCATCTTCGGCGGGGCGACCGAGATCATGAAGGAGATCATCGGCCGTTCCCTGCTCGCGTGACCCCCACGAACCGTTCCGAACAGCTTCCGAAAGGCTGCCGACCCTTGAGCACCGAAGCGTACGTCTACGAAGCGATCCGCACCCCGCGCGGCCGCGGCAAGGCCGACGGGGCCCTGCACGGCACCAAGCCGATCGACCTCGTCGTGGGCCTCATCCACGAACTCCGGCACCGCCTGCCCGAGCTGGACCCGGCGGCGATCGACGACATCGTGCTCGGTGTCGTCAGCCCGATCGGCGACCAGGGCTCCGACATCGCCCGCATCGCCGCCATCGCCGCCGGACTGCCGGACACGGTGGCCGGCGTGCAGGAGAACCGCTTCTGTGCCTCGGGCCTGGAGGCCGTCAACCTGGCCGCGGCCAAGGTGCGTTCGGGCTGGGAGGACCTCGTCCTGGCGGGCGGCGTCGAGTCGATGTCCCGGGTGCCGATCGGCTCCGACGGCGGCGCGTGGTTCGGCGACCCGATGACCAACCACACCGTCGGCTTCGTCCCCCAGGGCATCGGCGCCGACCTCATCGCCACCCTGGGCGGCCACTCCCGCCACGACGTCGACTCCTTCGCGGCCCGCTCGCAGGAACTGGCCGCCGCGGCCTGGAAGGACGGCCGCTTCGAGCGCTCGGTGGTGCCGGTGCGCGACCGCAGCGGGCTCGTCGTCCTCGACCGCGACGAACACCTGCGGCCCGGCACGACCGCGGAGACGCTGGCGAAGCTCAAGCCGTCGTTCGCGGCGATGGGCGAGACGGGCGGCTTCGACGCGGTGGCGCTGCAGAAGTACCACTGGGTCGAGAAGATCGACCACGTGCACCACGCGGGCAACTCCTCGGGCATCGTGGACGGGGCGGCCCTCGTCGCCATCGGCAGCCGCGAGGTGGGCGAGCGGTACGGGCTCACGCCGCGGGCACGCATCGTCTCGGCGGCCGTCTCCGGCTCGGAGCCGACCATCATGCTCACGGGCCCGGTCCCCGCGACCCGCAAGGCGCTGGCCAAGGCCGGGCTGACGATGGACGACATCGACCTCGTCGAGATCAATGAGGCGTTCGCCGCCGTGGTGCTGCGGTTCGTCGAGGAGACGGGCGTCGACCTGGCGAAGGTCAACGTCAACGGCGGCGCCATCGCCTTGGGACACCCGCTGGGGGCCACCGGCGCCATGCTCATCGGCACGGTCGTGGACGAACTGGAACGGCGCGGCGGACGCTACGGCCTTGTCACGCTGTGCGTGGGGGGCGGTATGGGGATCGCCACCGTTGTAGAGCGCGTCTAGCGCGTTGCGCCCCGTCAGGGGCGCGGGGAACTGCGCGAGCAACCCCCACCGGCCTGCAGCCGACGCACCACCCCAGGGGTCCGGGGCGAAGCCCCGGGGACCTCGACTGCGGGAGCGTCGTGGCTGATCGCGCAGTT
>NZ_JBSFWU010000112.1:0-23233 GCF_053594995.1 Streptomyces sp. NPDC002536 | reverse complement strand
GCTCGGGGCTTCGCCCCGGCCCTCTGGGGTGGTGCGTCGGCTGCGGGCCGGTGGGGGCTTGTCGCGCAGTTCCCCGCGCCCCTGACGGGGCGCCTGGTCGCGCCCACGCGGCGGAGCCGCATATCGAAACAGCCCCGCGCCCCTTACGGGGCAAAGGCCGGCAACGCCTTCTCGTACAGCCACGGATGCAGCAGATCGCCCAGCGGGCGATCTGCGACCCGCTCCGCGTGGCGGAGGAACATCTCCGTGTCGGCGCTGCCGCCCCGATGCACTTCGTGCCATGACCGCAGCACCGTGAAGAAACGATCGTCCCCGACCGCCAGGCGCAGCGCGTGCAGGGTGCACGCGCCCCGGACGTAGATCCGGTCGTCGAAGAGGTGCCGGTGCCCGGGGTCCGCGATGCGCAGCGTCTGGCGGCGGCCCGCCAGGTCGGCCCAGGCCTCGCGCGCGAGCGTGTCCGCGTCGTCCTCGTCGATGTGTTCCGACCACAGCCATTCCGCGTACGTGGCGAAGCCCTCGTTGAGCCAGATGTGCTGCCAGTCGGACAGGCCGACGCTGTTGCCGAACCACTGGTGGGCGATCTCGTGCGCCACGAGCGTCTCGGAACCGCGCTGCCCGTCCATGTGGTTGCTGCCGAAGACGGAGAGCGTCTGGTTCTCCACCGGCTCGGCCAGCTCCGCGTCGACGACCACGGCCCCGTACGCCTCGAAGGGGTACGGCCCGAACAGTTCGGTGAACGCCCGCAGCATCTCGGGCTGGCGCGCCAGGTCGTGCCGGGCCTCCTCGGCGAGGTCGGCCGGATACGCGTTGCGCACCGGGACCGGTGCGTGCCCGTCGGGCACCGTGGCGTGGACGAAGCGGCCCGTGTAGACGGCGGCGAGGTAGGGGGCCATGGGGCCGGCGTGGTGGTACGTCCAGCGCGCCGTGCCGTCGTCCAGTTCCCGGTGGTCCTGCAACGTGCCGTTGGCCAGGACGTGGTGGCCCTGGGGCACGGTCACGGTGAAGGTGTAGGCGGCCTTGTCGTCGGGCCGGTCGTTGCACGGGAACCACGACGGCGCGCCGACCGGCTGGGAGGCGACGAGCGTGCCGTCGTGGTCGTCCCCGGTGCGGTCCCAGCCGATGGGGCCGAAGGACGTGTGCACCGGGGCGGGCCGCCCGCTGTAGCGGACGTCGAGGACGAAGGGCTGGGCGGGGGCCAGCCCCCGCGGCGCGGTGATCAGGATCTTGCCGTCGCGGCGGTGGAAGGCCACCGCCTCCCCGTCCAGTTCGACGGAGCCGACCTTCAGCTTCGCCAGGTCGAGTGCGATCCGGCCGGTGTGCTCGACGGCGACGGCCTCGATGCGGGCGTGCCCGTCGAGCCAGGCCCGCTCGGGGTCGTAGGCCAGCCGCAGGTCGTAGGCGAGCGTGCGGTGGCCGTCGGAGCCCTGCCGCGGGAAGTAGCGCTCCGCGCTCGGGAGCCGCGCGGGGCCGCCGGTGTCGGCGGCCGCCGCAGCGGTGAGCGGGAGGGCCGCCGCAGCCGCGAGCACGGTGCGGCGGCTGCACAGGAACCGCTCCCTGAGCGTCATCGCGGTGTGCCGCCCCTCATGCCGCGTACTCCGGGGAGGCGACGGCACCGGCCGCGACGGGCACCTGCGGCTCGCCCGCGATGGGGTTGCCGGTCCAGCGCGTCCCGGCGGGCACGCTCTCGCCGCGCATCACGAGCGAGGACGGGCCGACGGAGGTGTGCGCGCCGACGGAGCTGCCGGGCAGCACGATGCCGTGCGGGCCCAGCGAGGAGCCCTCGGCGAGGTGAACGGCGTCCATGCGCATGATCCGGTCGTGGAAGAGGTGGGTCTGCAGGACGCAGCCCCGGTTGACGCTGACCCCGTCCTCAAGGGTGATGAGGTCGGACTCGGGCAGCCAGTGCGTGTCGCACCAGACGCCCCGTCCGATGCGGACGCCCAGGCTGCGCAGCCACCAGTTGAGCACCGGGGTGCCGGTGAAGGGGCCCACGAAGAAGGGCACGGCGAGGGACTCCACGAAGACGTCGTACAGCTCGTTGCGCCAGACGAAGGAGCTCCACAGCGGCTGCTCGCCGGCCTTGAAGCGGCCCATGAGCAGCCACTTGGCGGCCGTCGCGGTGAGCGCGGCGGTGAGGCCCGCGGCCAGCAGGAGCGGGGCGCCGACGAGGGCGGCGAGCCCGGGGCCGCCCTGGTCGAAGGCGTCCTGCTCGACGAGGAACACGCCCAGGCCGATCGCGAAACCGACCATCAGCGGCAGCAGACGGCAGAGCTCGACGGCGGCGCGGGCCAGCACGAGCCGGCGCGGCGGGTCGAAGGTGCGGCCCGCGTCGCCCTGGGTGGCCACGCGCGGCAGCGGCATCGCGGGGCGGCCGAGCCAGGAGCTGCCGGGCTCGCTGTGCTCGGGGGCGTCGGAGAGGACGCCGATGAGGCCGTTGTCGGGCACGGTGCGGCCGGGGCCGACGATGCCGGAGTTGCCGACGAAGGCGCGCCGCCCGACACGGGCGGGGCCCAGCCGCAGCCAGCCGCCGCGGAGTTCGTAGGGGGCGACCAGGGTGTCGTCGGCGAGGAAGGCGCCGTCGCCGACGGTGAGCAGCGAGGGCAGCGGCAGGACGGTGGAGGCCTCCACACGGCGGCCCACGCGGGCGCCCAGCAGGCGCAGCCACACGGGGGTGCCGAGGCTGGCGTAGAGCGGGAAGAAGGTGACGCGGGCGTCGGTCAGCAGCCGGTTGACGAGCCAGGCGCGCCAGGCGACCCCGCCGCAGGCCGGGTGCACGCCGGGGACGATGCCCCGGCCCAGGATCCGGACCAGGGCGGCGACGAGCAGCAGGCCGCACACGGTGGTGACGAGGGTGGCCGGCGCCACCGCGGCGAGCAGCAGCAGTCCGGCCGAAGACAGCGTCGAGGCGCCCTTGACCAGGAAGTACGTGCCCACAAGGGCGGGCGCGGAGGCGACGAGCGCGATCAGCGGCAGGCCGAGCAGGGTCAGCGCGTAGGCGAGGTCCCAGCGGCGGGAGCGGCCGCGGCGCGGGGCGGGCCAGGCGAGCGGGTCGACGGGCGCGTCGGCGGAGCGGAGTCCGCCGTGGCTGCCGGGGACGGGGCGCGCCGGGGAGCCCTCCCAGGTCTCCCCCGCCGGGACGTGGCCGTCCAGGCAGGCGCCCGCGGCGAGTTCGGCGCCGGGGCCGAGGGAGGCGCCGGGCATCAGCATGGTGCGGTGGCCGACGCGGGCGTCGGCGTCGATGCGGACGGTCCCGATGTGCAGGTCCTCGCCGTCGATCCACCAGCCGGAGATGTCGGCCTCGGGTTCGATGCTGCACCGGTCGCCGAAGGTGGCGAGGCCGGTGACGGGCGGCATGGTGTGGAGGTTGACGTGCCGGCCCGCCGAGCAGCCGAGGGCGCGGGCGTAGCGGGCGGCCCACGGGGTGCCGAGGAGGGCGGGGACGCCGAAGGAGGAGACGACCCGTTCGGCGGTCCACAGCTTCAGGTGGGCGCGGCCGCCGCGCGGGTGGACGCCGGGGGTGATGCCGCGGGTCAGCAGGCGGGCCGCGGCGGCGCCGACGGCGAGCCGGGCGGGGGCGCTGAACAGGACGAACCAGCCGACGATCACCATCCACCAGGCGGTGTGCGGCGCCCATGCCCTGGGGGCGACGAGGCCCAGCACGTTGTCCGCCAGGGCGAGGCCGACCACGCCGCGCAGGCCCTGGACGCCGAAGAGGGCGCACTGCACGGCGATCTGGGCGGCGCCGGTGCGGCGGCGCACGGGCCGGACCCGGCGGGGCGGGACGTCGCTCCGCGGGGTGTGCGGGGCGAGCGAGTCGATGTACCCGGCCATGTCGCGCAGGACGGTGTGCTGGTAGAGGCCCGCGACGGAGACGCCGGGGTGGGTCTCGCGCAGGGTGGAGGCCATGCGGGCGGCGGTCAGGCTGGTGCCGCCCATGGCCACGAAGTCGGAGTCGGCGGTGGGGCGGAAGCCGACGAGCTTCTCCCAGAGGTCGGCGAGCCGGGCCGCGGTGCCGTACAGCTCGCGGTCGGCGTCCGGGCCGTCGGCGGTGTCGGCGGTGGTCAGCGGCCACGGGAGGGCGTTGCGGTCGACCTTGCCGGAGGTGCGGGTGGGCAGGTCCTCGATCTCGGCCAGGACGGGCACGAGGGCGGCGGGCAGCCGGTCCTGCAGCAGTTTCCGGGCGTCCTGCCGGTCGTAGCCGGCCCCGGTCACCACGTAGCCGACGAGGATCTGGCCGCCGGCCGGGGTGGTGCGGACGGCCGCCGCGGCGCCGAGCACACCCGGCAGGGCGCTGAGGGCGGCGTCGATCTCGCCGAGCTCGATGCGGCGTCCGCCGAGCTTGATCTGGTCGTCGGCGCGGCCGGCGAAGACCAGGCCCTCGGGGTCGGCGCGCACGAGGTCGCCGGTGCGGTAGGCGCGGTGGGTCTCCAGGGCCGCCGAGGGGCGGAACTTGTCGGCGTCCTTGACGGGGTCGAGGTAACGGGCCACGCCGGCACCGGCGATGACGAGTTCGCCCTCGGCGCCGAAGGGGACCGGCTCGCCGGCCTCGTCCACGACGGCGAGCTCCCAGCCGTCGAGGGGCAGGCCGATGCGCACGGTGCGGCCCGGGAACATCTGCGCGGCGCAGGCGACGACGGTGGCCTCGGTCGGCCCGTAGGTGTTCCACATCTCGCGGCCGGGCACGGCGAAGCGGTCGACGAGCTCGGCGGGGCAGGCCTCGCCGCCGACGATCAGCAGCCGCACCCGGTCCAGGGACTCCGGGGGCCACAGCGCGGCGAGGGTGGGCACGGTGGAGACGACGGTGATGCCGCGCTCGACCAGCCAGGGGCCGAGCTCGTGGCCGGCCCGCACCAGCCAGCGGGGGGCGGGGACCAGGCAGGCGCCGTGCCGCCAGGCCAGCCACATCTCCTCGCAGGAGGCGTCGAAGGCCACGGACAGGCCGGCCAGCACCCGGTCGCCGGGGGCGAGCGGCTGCGGCTGGAGGAAGAGCCGCGCCTCGGCGTCGACGAAGGCGGCGGCGCTGCGGTGGCTGACGGCGACGCCCTTGGGGGCGCCGGTGGAGCCGGAGGTGAAGATGATCCAGGCGTCGTCGTCCGGGAGCGCGGGGCGGCCGAGAACACCGCCCGTGGCGTGCGCGGGCCCCGCGCTGATGCGGCCTTCGGCGCCCAGGACCAGGCAGACGCCAGCCTCGCCGAAGACGGTGGCGGCGCGCTCGTCGGGGTCGTCGGCGTCGACGGGCACGTAGGCGGCGCCGCAGCGCAGCACGGCGAGCACGGAGAGGTACAGGTCGGCGGTGCCGGAGGGGACCCGGATGCCGATGCGGTCGCCGGGGCCTGCGCCCATGCTGCGGAGCATCTCGGCACGCGCGGCCACCTCGGCGCACAGGGTGCGGTAGGTCAGCACTTCGGTGCCGGTGTCGACGGCCGGCGCGTCGGGGTATGCGGCGGCGGTCGAGTCGAGCACGTCGAGGAGAGTGCGCTCGGGCGGCGGCGGTGCGCTGCCGTAGCGCGCCTTCCCCACGAGTGGACCTCGTGGAGCGGGCAGGTGGCCTGGAAGGGTCGGCGGCATGTGTGTGCCTCTGTTTCGACGTCAAAAGGTGGTGCGCACGTCCTGTGGACGCGTTCGCCCCCTACAGACGAAGGCAGGTTGCCGCCGGTTCGGAAACCGGGGACCAACGTTCCGTAAATCGAACGGGTGCCGCACCATCCCATCAACGATTCAAATCGTCCTCAGGACGCGGTTTTGAAGGCCCCGTAACACCCCTGAAACACGGCTGCACGCATCACCCTGCGTGACCGCGCCTTGGGGAAGACTTGGCCTGCACCTGGGGTTGTTTTCGGTCACCCTCTCACCCGTTCGGGCCGTCGGGGCCTCAGCGCTCGGTGATCCGGCCCTCCGCGACCTCGATCCGCCGGGTGGTGTGCACCGCGTCGAGCATCCGCCGGTCGTGGGTGACCAGGAGCAGCGTGCCGCCGTAGGAGGCCAGCGCCGACTCCAGCTGTTCGATCGCGGGGAGGTCGAGGTGGTTGGTGGGCTCGTCCAGGACGAGCAGGTTGACGCCGCGGGCCTGGAGCAGGGCCAGCGCGGCGCGGGTGCGCTCGCCGGGCGAGAGCGTGGCCGCCGGGCGCAGCACGTGCGCCGCCTTCAGGCCGAACTTGGCGAGCAGGGTACGGACCTCGGCGGGCGCCGTGTCGGGCACCGCCGCCCCGAAGGCGTCCAGCAGCGTCTCGTCCCCGAAGAACAGGGCCCGCGCCTGGTCCACCTCGCCCACCACCACGCCCGGGCCGAGCGCGGCGCTGCCCGCCTCCAGCGGCAGCCGGCCCAGCAGGGCCGCGAGCAGCGTGGACTTCCCCGAGCCGTTGGCACCGGTGATCGCGACCCGGTCGGCCCAGTCGATCTGCAGGTCCACCGGGCCGAAGGCGAAGGCTCCGCGCCGGGCCGCCGCACCGCGCAGGGTGGCCACCACCGCGCCGGAGCGGGGCGCGGCGGCGATCTCCATACGCAGCTCCCACTCCTTGCGGGGCTCCTCGACGACGTCCAGCCGCTCGATGAGCCGCTCGGTCTGGCGGGCCTTGGCGGCCTGCTTCTCGGTGGACTCGGCGCGGAGCTTGCGGCCGATCTTGTCGTTGTCGGTGGCCTTGCGGCGGGCGTTGCGGACGCCCTTCTCCATCCAGTTCCGCTGGGTGCGGGCCCGGGTCTCCAGGCCGGCGCGGGTGTCCGCGTACTCCTCGTAGGCCTCGCGGGCGTGCCGGCGGGCGGTCGCGCGCTCGTCCAGGTAGGCCTCGTAGCCGCCGCCGTAGAGGTTGACCTGCTGCTGGGCGAGGTCGAGCTCGAGCACCTGATCCACGGTGCGGGCCAGGAACTCGCGGTCGTGGCTGACGAGCACCGTCCCGGCGCGCAGCCCGGTGACGAAATCCTCCAGGCGGGCCAGGCCGTCCAGGTCGAGGTCGTTGGTGGGCTCGTCGAGCAGGAAGACGTCGTACCGGCTGAGCAGCAGCGAGGCGAGACCGGCCCGGGCGGCCTGGCCGCCGGAGAGGGCCGTCATCGGCCGGTCCAGGCCGACGGTGAGGCCGAGCGAGGCGACGACCTCCTCGGCGCGCTCCTCCAGGTCGGCGCCGCCGAGGCCGAGCCAGCGCTCGAGGGCGACGGCGTAGGCGTCGTCCGCGCCGGGCGCCCCGTCGACGAGCTCCTGCGTGGCGGCGTCGAGCGCGGCCTGGGCGGCGGTGACGCCGGTGCGGCGGGCGAGGAAGGCGCCCACCGTCTCGCCCTCGCGCCGCTCGGGCTCCTGCGGCAGGTGCCCCACGGTGGCCGAGGCCGGGCCCGTGTGCACGGTGCCCTCGTCGGGGGTACCGAGGCCGGCGAGCAGGCGCAGCAGGGTGGACTTGCCCGCGCCGTTGGCCCCGACCAGGCCGATGACGTCGCCGGGGGCGACGACCAGATCGAGACCCGAGAACAGGGTGCGGTCGCCGTGTCCGGCGGAGAGGTCCTTGGCGACGAGCGTTGCAGTCATGGCAGCGGAAACTCTATCCGCTCACAGGATTCGCACAGTAATGGTTTTCCCATACTTTTCCCGGCGTTCGCCCTCAGGACGTGATCTTGGTGACAAGCACGTCCCGCGTGGTGCGGGCGACGACGTAGCCGCCGTCGCGGAGCCGGGCGTCGAGCGGCAGGGCGTGCTCCCCCGGTTCCAGCCCGCCGTCGAACACCTCGACGTCGTGCGTGCGGCGGAAACGGTCCTGCCGGTAGCCGGTGAGCCGGACCCGGCAGGCGGCGGCCACCCCGACATGCACCCGCCCCGCGCCCGCGGTCAGCCCCGTGAGCCGGCGCAGGGCGTGCGGTGCGCGCTGGAGGGCCTGTTCGACCTGGGCGACGAGCAGCGGGACGGCCGGGGCCGGAGCCTCTATGAAGACCGCGTCCGAACCGGCGGCCGCGAAGGCGGCCCGCACGGCCGACCGTTCGCCCTCCCCCACGTCCCGCTCGAACGCGACGGCACCGTAGGTGCGTATCTCCTCCGCGTGCGCCCCCGCCGCGTCCCGGGTGATCTCGGCTCCTATCCCTATCGAGCGCAGGGCGGCCGCGAGGCGGGCGAACAGTGAGACGCGCGGGCCCACCAGCAGGACCCGGCGCGCGCCGCACGTCCCGTCGGCGAGCAGCCGCTCCAGCACCTCCCGGTACTCGGCGGAGCGGAAGCGGAACGGGCCCACCCCGCGGTAGCCGTCGCGCGCCGGGTCGGGCGCCGGAGCCGTCTGCCAGACGAAGTCCCGCCACACCACGTCCGCGCCGTCCCGCTCGATCACGGCCGTGACCACCCCGCACTCCAGCCCCTCGCACTCCGGGCAGGCGTAGATCACGTGCCGCCCGCCGGGCAGCGGCGGCAGGCCCTCCAGCAGCAGGGCGCGCACCTGCGAGGTGAAGACCGTGGGCCCGAGGTCGGCGGCGAGCGGCGAGACGCCGTCGACGTCGGCGAGCCGGCCCAGCAGCGGCCTGCCGTCCACGACGAAGTCCAGGAATTCCCGGTGCACTTCGTACGCCCCGTCGGCGAGGAGCGCGCCGGCGCGCGTCGCCGGGGCCAGGCCGAAGGTCGCGTACGCTGCCATGCCCGGAGTATTCCCCTCTGTGTGCCGCTTCGAGCCCGGAAGCGGGGAATTCGCCGGTACCGTCGGCCCATGGCGAGCGATGTGATCGTGGTCGGTGCCGGGATAGCCGGACTGACCAGTGCGGTCGTGCTGGCGGAGCGTGGGCTCCGGGTCGCGGTGTGGAGCCGGGAGGCCCCGGCGGAGACCACGTCGGCGGTGGCGGGCGCGCTGTGGTGGCCGTACCGGATCGATCCCGAAGAGGCCGTGTCCGCCTGGTCGTTGCGCTCGCTGACGGTCCTGACCGCGCTCGCCGCGCGGCCGGAGGAGACCGGGGTGCGTCTGGTCGGCGGTACGTACGCGGGGGCCGGCCCCGCGGAGCTCGGCCCGTGGGCGGCCGGGGTGCCCGGGCTGCGGGCCGCCATGCGGGGCGAACTGCCGCCGGGGTACGGGCGCGCGGTGCGGGCGCACGTGCCGCTGCTGGACATGCCGGCCCATCTCGCCCACCTGCAGCGGCGCTTGGCCGCTGCAGGCGGCTCGGTCACGGCCGGCCGGCCGCTGTCCTCGCTCGCCGAGGCGGCGCGCCGCGCGCCGACGGTGGTCAACTGCACCGGGCTCGGGGCGCGTCACCTGGTCCCCGACCCCGGGGTGTACCCCGTGCAGGGCCAGCTGGTCGTGGTGGAGAACCCGGGCGTGCACGAGTGGTTCGCGAGCGCCGACGAGCCGGGGACGGACTCCGTGTACGTCTTCCCGCAGCCGTACGGGGTGGTGCTCGGGGGAACGGCGCGGAGCCATGTGTGGGACCGGGCGCCTGTGCCGTCGACGGCACAGGCGATCATCGCGCGGTGCGCACGGGTGCATCCGGGGCTGGGCGGTTCCCGTGTGCTCGCGCACCGCGTGGGCCTGCGGCCGGCTCGGGCGGCGGTGCGCCTGGAGGCGGAAACCCTGCCGGGTGGGGGGAGGTTGGTGCACAACTACGGGCACGGGGGTGCGGGGGTGACGGTGGCGTGGGGGTGCGCGGAGGGCGTCGCGGCTCTGGTGGAGTGCTGAGGCCCCGGCCCCTCCCCCAGCTAACGCTGGGAGGTGCCCCCAACGGGCTGATTTCCGCCGGTGCCGGGCAACTTCAGCCTGGCCGGCGTTTGAGGCCGAGCGGCGGAGCCGCGACAGCGGGGGTCTGGGGGCGGCAGCCCCCAGGAAACGGCGAATCCCGATGCTCCAGATTGATAGCTCTGGAGTGGTCGGCCCATGGTGGCATCGGCGCAGGTCAAACGGCTCGGGCAACCTTCGCTCCCCACAGGGGATATGGAGAAGAGCAGTAACGCCCCTGCAGGAACCGTCACCGGGACCGTGTTTGCCGAGATGCTGCGCGGTGTCCGATGTGTCCGTCTGTCGGTCCTGACGGATGAGACCACCAGCCTCGAACGGCAGCGCGAGGCCGACGATATCGCCGCCGCTGCCCTCGGGATCGACTTCGGCGAGGTCGAGGAGCTTCGCGAAGCGGTCGACTTGGACGTGTCCGCGTCCAAAGTCGGCCCCTTCGACCGGCCACAACTAGGCATGTGGCTCTCCCTTCCCCACACCTTCGACGCGTTGGTGTTCTGGCGCTTCGACCGGGCCATCCGGTCCATGGCCGACATGCACGAGCTCGCCTAAAGATCTTCTCGTAACCGTGCTGGGTGGCCTGCGTTGGTCTGGTCGTGCAGGTGGTCTCCGCTCAGCGTCGTGAGTTCGTCGAGGTGTTCACCGGGCTGCGCCCGGGTCAGTTCCAGCGGCTGGTCAGAGCCGTCCACCGCGCTGGCGGGCAGGCTCTGGACCCTGGCCGGCCAGGCCGCCCGTGGTCGCTGTCGCTGGAGGACCGGGTGCTGCTGGTGGCGATGTACTGCCGCACGAACCTGTCCATGCCCCAGCTCGCTCCGCTGTTCGGGATCTCCACTGCGGCAGTCGGCAGGATCATCAAGCGGCACGGGCCGCTGCTGACCCTCGCACCCGCCAAGCGCAGGCCGGGAACCGGTGACGTGCTTGTCGTGGACGGAACGCTGGTGCCCACCCGGGACCGGTCGGTCGCGGCCTCCTCGAAGAACCACCGCTACTCGGCGAACATGCAGGTCCTCATCAAGGCGGAGACCAAGCTCGTGCTCGCAGTCGGCCGCCCCCTGCCCGGCAACCACAACGACTGCACCGCCTTCACCGACTCCGGCATCGACACCGCCTGCGGAGACGCCACCGTCATTGCCGACGGCGGCTACCAGGGCACCGGACTGCTCATCCCGCACCGCCGCAAGGCCGGACAAGAACGGCTGCCGCAGTGGAAGGAAGAGCACAACGCATCCCACCGCCGGGTGCGAGCGCGCGTCGAGCACGTCTTCGCACGCATGAAGAACTGGAAAATCCTCCGCGACTGCCGGCTCAAGGACGACGGCGTCCACTGGGCCACCAGCAGCGTTGCCCACATGCACAACCTCGCCCTCGCCGGCTGACCTGAGCCCAGAACTCGGCAACACCATTACCGTCAAGCACAGTTACGGAGTTACGAGAAGATCTTTAGTCGCCTTCCTGGTGGCGCCCAAGAAGATCGACGCTGGTCGGATCGTGCCCGTAGGCTTTGTATTGCCACGCGTCGGGGGGAAGATTTCGTTCGGGTGTCCCTTTTGCCACTCGATGCTGGAGTCTGCATCGATATCTGCTCGGAATTCTGCGTAGCAGTCACGCTTATCAGCCATGACCGTTCTCATTACCGGTGTCGCACAGTGCACCTATTGGCACGTGTGCCTAGCGCTGTGTCGAGGCTGCATTCCACTGCCCTGAATTTCAGCCTGACTCCCCCGCACAGCGTCTGCAAGTTGACACCGTAGCACCGATCGCCTGTCGGCGAGTCACCCCATCCGATCGGAGGCCCCATGCCGCGACGACCCCGCCCTCTTGTCCTGTCCCCGGGTGCCCCGAGCTGACGCGGGCCGACGGGCGCTGTGGGTGGGGACCGGTCCTGCGTTACCGGCTTGTCCACCAGGCGGCTCCGACTCCGGTTCCGGCTGCTGTGGTCACCAGGGTGACGAGCCAGGCAGGGACGCGCTGAATGGTCACGTGCAGCCCACCCCAGCGAAGTTCGAACTGTGGGCGCTGCCTGGTGCCGCTCGTGTTCGAGGTCATGACAAACAGTCTTGCACTCACCCTGAGTGTTCGTTGAAGAGCTGTTTGTGTATCAAACCAGCTGCCGAACTTAGACGCTTTGGCCAAGGTGTGACGAGATGACGCACGACGGAGACGTCCAGCTCAGTCGATGCCGCCGCGTTGAGGATCTTGAGCGGAAGACACCCGACTAGATTGTTAGAGATAGCCGAGACGTAAGAACGCCCGTTGGGTGGTTCCAGTCCCAGACGATGTGCGCAACGCCTGTCCGCCTCCCCCTTGCCCACTCCCCGGGTGCCCTGAGCTGACCCGGGCCCGCATCGGCTGTGGATGTGGACCATGTGCGGCCCCTCGCGTTGGGAGGGACCGACACGGACGGGAACGTTCAGGTGCTGTGCCGGGGGTGCCACAAGACCAAGACTCGCGCCGAGTTCGGCGTTACCGGTCCCGCCGTTCTGAGCGGCAGCAAGCCCCAGGTACGACAGGCACAGTTGCTGCCCGTCTGGTCAGAGTGCCGACGCGAGGGTCAAAACAGGCCCAGCAGGCTGCCTAGCGCAGCGACGGCGTTGGCAAGAGGCAGAGTGACGAGGTTCAGCATCAAGGTTCCTTACAAGGGGCGAGAGTTGGGCCCCGGCAAGAGTCGCATGAGGTTTGATCACTGCGCGCCTTCTGTCGCCCGTGTGGGTCTGCTGTATCGATCCCCCGCCCCTTTGTTCGGAGGTGCCCCCCATGCCACGTAGACTCCCCCCCTTGCGGTGTCCCCGGGTGCCCCGAGCTGACCCGCACGGGTGGCCGCTGCGAGCAGCACGAGCGCGAGGCGAACCGGTTGCGTGGGACGTCGGCGGAGCGGGGCTACGGGACCAGGTGGCAGCGCTTGCGGAAGCAGTACTTGTACGCGCATCCCTGGTGCGTGCTGTGCGGCCGGACGGCGACCTTGCCCGACACTTCCCGCTGAGTAGACGGCAGTTGGTTGCTCAGGGCGTAGACGATCCGGACGCGTGGAACAGGCTTCGGCTTGACACTTACCCTTGCTGAATCTGCAAAGCTCTCTACCGACATGTTGCAGCGCGGCGTCATTGAAATGTTCGTGCAGGAATCCCCGATCCTCGATCGGCTGCCGCTGATTCAGGTGACGGGCAACGCCTTCAAGTACAACGAGGAGTCCACGCTTCCCGGAGTGTCCTTCCGGGCTGTGAACGAGGCGTACCCGGAGAGCACGGGCACGCTGAACCAGCGCATCGAAACCCTGGCCATCCTCGGCGGTGACGCCGATGTGGACAAGTTCATCGTGCAGACGCGTGGTGACCTGAACGATCAGCGCGTTATTCAGACCACGCTCAAGATCAAGGCTGCCTCGGTCCACTTCGCAGACCAGTTCTTCAACGGTGACGTGGAGGTCAACCCGAAGGGCTTCGACGGCCTGCGCAAGCGGCTGTTCGGTACTCAGGTGCTGGATGCAAAGGGAGCGGGCCCGGTTGCCAACGGCCATGACTTCTTCGACGCCCTGGATGCCCTGGCGGCACAGGTACGCGGCATCAGCGGCTCCAACGGCGCGCTGTACATGAACGCCGCGCTCCGGGCCAAGATCGAGTCCGGGTTCCGCCGGCTCGGCGGTGGCGAGCTCCTGCGCGAGGAGATCGCGGGGAAGCGCACCGTCACGTGGAAGGGCATCCCGCTCCTGGATGCCGGGCAGAAGCTCGATGGTTCCGATGTTCTGCCGCTGACGACGGGCACTGGCGGGAAGCAGACCGGTGACATCTACGCCGTCCGCTTCGGTACGGGCGAGGCCGACGCCGGGGTCTCCGGGCTGACCAACGGCGGAGTCCAGGCAACAGACCTGGGCGAGGCTCACGACAAGCCCGTCTACCGCACCCGCATCGACTTCTACTGCGGTCTCGCCCTGTTCGGCGGCAAGGCGGCCGGCCGCCTGAACAACGTGCTCGTCGGCTGACGCGAAACCCCGCACTTGCTACCCACCGGGCATGCAGGTGCGGGGTTTCGCCGTGCTCGGATACAGCTTCAAATGCCGCACAACTCCGTCCACTTGACGCTTCTCTGCTGTAGGGGTGAGGCTCGCCCGTGCACACTGGTGCAACCCTTCGACCGTGGGAGCGAGCATGGCCTTGAAGTTCCTCGGCATCATCCCGAACACCCCGGACACAGACTCTCCGACGATCTGGCTCGACGAGGAGACCGGTGACCTTCTGATTCAGTCCTACAAGGCCACTGAGGAGGAGGTGAAGGAGTGCCAGGAGGTCGGTTCGATCCCTGGTCACTCCACGGCTGTGCCGGACCACGAGACGATCATCCGACTCCCCAAGGTCATGCGCCAGTTCATCCCCAAGCCCGACAGCGAGTAAGGAAGAGATGACGACGCCCGTGCATGAGGGCCTGGCCAAGGCCAAGGAGTCAGCCGTTCACCTGGAGATGCGCGACGCCTACCAGCCCAGCGATCCCGAGTTCATTGCCTGGCAGCAGGGCAAGCGCCTTGATCCCGCTGGCGCCCGGTCGTCATGGTGGCGTCCGTTCCTCGATGTGGTGGCCGAGACGACGGCGCGCGGGGTCGTGATGCGGCGCGCCCGGATCGTCTCCGAGCCGGTGACCGACTACATCCGGTACGAGTACGACGTGACGTTCCCGAACGTCGTGGCCGGTGAGCAGGTCCGGTGGCTGGCCCGGCGCAAGGCGGCAGACATCGCGCTGCCTGGGACCGATCTGTGGATGTTCGACGGCAAGGCCGTGCTGTTCACCTACTTCTCCGGCATCGGCGAAGTGGTCGACCGTGAATGGCGCACGGAACCGGCTGTCGTGGACCTGGTGAAGTCGGCATTTGAAGCGGTCTGGGAACGGGCCACCCCGCACGAGGAGTACCGGCTCCGCTGATCCTTTGGTCCCATGGTTGTCTCTCCGTCTTCAAGTGCTCAGCAGGCCCGGCAGGCTCTGGCTGACCGGCTCTCGGAACTGTGCCGGGATGCCGGGCTGACCGGGCGCGATCTCGCCCGTCTGTGCGGCTGGCATGCGTCCAAGTCGTCACGGATCATGAACGCGCGGACTCCGCCTTCCGCCGATGACATCCGGGCGTGGTGCCGGGCGACCGGCGCGGAGGAGCAGACTGCCGATCTGGTCGCCTCGCTGCGTACTGCCGAGGGGATGTGGATCGACTGGCGGCGCATGGAACGCACTGGGCTGAAGCAGGCGCAGGAAGCCCGGTTGCCGCTGTACGAGCACACCCGCCGTTTCCGCTCGTACTCGCCCGGACTCGTGCCCGGATTGATCCAGACCCGCGCCTACACCGAGGCAGTATTGCGTGCCGTGCAGCGGCGCAGGGTGGCGGTGGACGACGTGGCCGAGGCGGTAGCTGCGCGCATGGAACGGCAGCGTGTGCTGCACGAAGGGAGCCGGCGGTTCGCCTTCCTCGTGGAGGAGTCGGTCTTGCGGAACAGCCTCGGCGACGACGACATGCTCACCGATCAGCTTGGCCACCTGGCCACGGTCGGCTCCCTCCCCAACGTCAGCATGGGCATCGTGCCCGAACAGCGCCACCGCTCACGGATGCCGGTCGAAGGGTTCTGGATCTACGATGCGACACAGGTCAACGTCGAGCTGGTATCCGGCTACCTCACCATCACACAGCCGAGCGAAGTCGCCATGTACGCGGACACGTTCGCGGAACTCGCCGACATGGCCGTCTACGGGACACAGGCACGAGCACTGATCACGGCAGCCATGGATGCGCTCCGGCAACTGCCGTGCAATCTCGTAGAACCTCCTGGGAGTTGAGGCGGTTCGGTTCCTAGCGTGGTCGTCGTTCAGACGACACGAGGAGCGGGGATGCGTACTCGTAGGACCACCATGTCGTCGGCTCCCCACCTGGGGGCGCCGTCCCTTGAGCCACCCAAGCCGGTACCCGGTTGCGTTGAGTGCCTGAGACTGGCAACAGTCCGCCTGAACGCTCGGACGAGAGGCGACTTCGCGACCGCCACGGATTGCGACATCAAGATCCGGAAGCACGGTCAGGGGCACCGGTGACCACGCGCGCTGTCTACCGGTACGTGCCGCACACGATCACGCACGTACCCGAAGGCGGGGTCGTCTTCGAAGCGTTCTGCACTGCGGACGCCTGCGACGAAGACTCCGGCCCGCAGAACGAACAGGAAGCGGCGCAGGACTGGGCCCTGCGCCACGCCGGGCGCACCGGTCACGACCTGTTCCGGCGCGTGGTGACCGACCATGCGAGGGTCACCCGCGCCGAATAGTCCCCGGCCCGCGAAGCCACGCCGACCATGACGGCCCCGCGGGCCGGACAGCTACGTTCCCGACCTGGGGTGCCGCTCCGACGGTGAGGGCGTAGCCGTTGGCCCCGTTCTTACGTGATCTGCGGCGGCCACAAGCTGATCACGCCGCATCACCTCGCCCGGTACATCCTCCCGCCCGACACCCGCCCACTTGTTCCACGGTTTCTGGAGGAGCACGAGAAGGAGCAGGAACGAGCAGCGGAACGCGAGCGGCAGCGCCAACGCCGCGTGGCTCTCGTTGCTGCCGCGCTCGGCTACGACTACCCGAACCCCGAGCGGCACGACCTCGCGGCGGTGGCCGCATGAGCACCGCTGTCTGCTGCCGCTGCGGCAGGCCCACGGAAGCCCCGGTGACCGTCGGATACATCCCCAGCGCAAGCGGCCCCGGATTCTCCCTCTACGCCTGTCCCGACTGTGCTCTGAAGATTGACCCGGGACCGTCCCCCGAGGACGCGCAGAGTGTCACGGACCCGCGCTGACCGGCAGCAGTGCCCCGCCCCGCCTGGTCACGAACCAGGCGGGGCCCGTAGAACCCCCGCTACGAGCATCGGGAAAAGGGCGGGACCGGGGCCCCAACACCCCCTACCTCACCGGCACCCGCACCCCCGACCCCCGCAGGTCCACCGTCAAGTGCGGGGTCGTGGAGGCCGGTTCGAGCAGTCCCGTGTCCGTTCCTGCCACGATCAGCCCCAGCCGGTGCCCCGCCGGCACCACGTGGTCGGTGGCCACCAGGTCCAGCGTCATGCTGTACGAGCGGCCCGGCACCAGCGGCTCGCCGTGGGCGAGCCCCGCGTGGTGGCCCAGGTCCGCCCAGCCCCGGCTGAAGACCGTGAAGCCGACCCGCTCCGTGTCGGCCGCCGTACGCAGGAAGCACCCCGTGTCCCCCGCGTTGCCACTGCCCCAGCAGTCACGGTCGGTCAGCGTAGTGATCCCCTCCCCCTTCCCCGCGTAGTTGCGGATGACCGCCGGGCCGAGATCCACCAGTACCGCCGACAGATGCGCCGACTCCGTCGACGGCGTGACCGTCAGCCGTACGGCCGACGAGCCCGACACCCGCACGTCGTGCGTCAACGGCCGCGTGGCGAAACCGGCCTTGTCCGGGGTGGCCGCGTCGAACTGCGCCGCCCAGTCCGTCTCACCCCGCTTCGGGTCGTCCGTGAACTCCGCCGTCGTCCCGCGCGGCGCGGGCCGCGTCCCCAGTGCGCCGCCCCCCGTCGGGTACAGGGACACCGTCCGCGTGCCGCGCGGCGGCCACACCCGGTCCGTCGTCCACCGGCCGGGCGCGCGTTCGATGTCGGCCATGGGTTCGCGCTGGATGCCGTTGTCGTAGCCCAGCAGGTAGTGGTCGAACCAGCGGTGCAGCGTGTCGACCCACTCCGCGCGGCGGAAGTCGAACGGGTCGACGTGTCCTGCCGTCGACAGCCACACTTTCCGCTCCACGCCGTGCGCGGCGAGCGCGTTCCACCACTGGCCGAAGTGCTTGGTTCGGACATTGAGGTCCTGCAGGCCGTGGACGGCGAAGACGCTGGCCCGTACCCTGCCCGCGTCCCGCACGTAGTCGCGTGCGCTCCACAGCGCGGTCCAGTCGCCGTTGCGCGGGGCGCCCTCGACGAGCCTGCGCTGAACGGCTGCGCAGCGGCCGTGCGCGCCGGAACTCTCGACGGTGTCGGACAGTTGATCGGGCCCGCCGTCGTAGAGGGCCGCGCCCTGGGAGAAGTAGTAGTCGTACCAGGAGCTGATGCCGCCGATCGGGACGATGGTCCGCAGCCCTCCGACGCCCGTCGCGGCAACGGCGTTGGCGATCGTGCCGTCGTAGCTCTTGCCGATCATGCCGACGGCTCCGGTGGTCCATCCGGCGCGCACCGCGTGGCCGCCGGCGCGCGAGGACCAGCCGTGCGCACGGCCGTTGAGCCAGTCGACGACGGCCTTGGCGGACTGGACGTCGGAGCGGCCGCCGATGTCGGTGCACCCGTCGGAGCGGTTGGTTCCGGTGAGGTCGACGAGGGCGACGGCGTAGCCGCGCGGGACGAAGTAGTTGTCGTAGTAGAGCGGGAACTGCACGGGGTTGCCCTGTGCGTCGTACGTCTTGAGCTGGCTCTCGTTACCGCGGCCGCAGCAGGAGTAGTAGGGGCTGGCGTCCATGATCACGGGGACGCGCCGGCCCTGCTCGGCCGCCTCCCGGGGGCGGATGATGTCGACGGCGACCCGGTCGGTGCGGCCGTCGCCGTCACCGTCGATCCCCGTGTCCACCCACACGGATTCGCGCACGGCGCGGTCGTACGAGTAGACCGGTCTGCTTTCTCCCGGCGGTTTTCCGCCATGCTGTGCCGTCGCGGCGCGCGCGGTGCCGGGGAGGGCCGCAAGAACAGCGGTCAGGGCGGCGAGAACCGCCACGAGCAGGGTGGTCCGGGGTATGCGGGTGACCCGCCTGTGTATGGGCACGGCCGGACCGTAGCGCGAGTCAACTCCCGTACAGAAGGGGGGTGACGGTGGCCGGAAGTGGTCCGGGGGGCGTTGATGTCAGGCACATGTCGATCACATGTCGCAATCCGCCATGGACATACCCTGGGCCCCGGTGAGTACATAGGCTGCGATCAGCCCTTCGCCCCCTACGAGTTGGAGTGACTCGTGCGTCACAGACTCATCGTCCCCGGCGCGGCCGCGGCGTTCCTCATGCTGGCCGTCCCGGCGTCCGCCGCCGAGCCCACACCCGGCGCCCCCGGCATCGGGGACTCGTACTACCCGGAGGCCGGGAACGGCGGGTACCACGTCTCCCACTACGACCTGCGTCTGACGTACCAGCCGAAGACCGACCGGCTGGACGGCACGGCGACCCTGATCACCACCGCCGACCAGGACCTCTCGCGCTTCAACCTGGACTTCCTGCTGGACGTCAAGGACGTGCTGGTCGACGGCAAGAAGGCCTTCTTCACCAAGTCCGGCACCCACGAGCTGGAGATCACCCCGGCGGCGCCCCTGGAGAAGGGCAGGCAGGTCAGCGTCGTCGTCCGCTACAGCGGCATCCCCTCGCAGGTGAAGGTCGACGGCTCCAGTTCCTGGCAGCGCACGCCGGACGGTGCGGTGATCGCCAACGAGCCGGAGGCCGCGGCCTGGTGGTTCCCGAGCAACGACCACCCGCGCAACAAGGCGACGTTCGACGTCTCGGTGTCCGTGCCGGACGACGTCCAGGCGATCAGCAACGGCGTGCTGGCCTCGAAGTCCTCCAAGTTCGGCTGGACGCGCTACAACTGGCGTTCCACCAAGCCGCAGGCCACGTACCTGGCCACGCTGGCGGTCGGCAAGTTCGACATCACCACCGGTACCACGTCGAACGGCCTGCCGATCGTCAACGCCTACAGCAAGGACCTGGGCGACAACCTCGACTCGGCCAAGGCCAGCGTCGAGCGCACGAACGAGATCCTGGACTGGGAGTCCTCGGTCTTCGGCCCGTACCCCTTCACCGCGGCCGGCGGCTACGTGCCCAACGTGCCCACGCACTACGCCCTGGAGACCCAGACCCGCCCGTTCTACAGCCCGGCGCAGTTCGCCAACGGGGCCAACACCTCGGTGGTGGTGCACGAGCTGGCGCACCAGTGGTACGGGGACAGCGTGTCGGTGAAGAACTGGCGTGACATCTGGGTCAACGAGGGCTTCGCCTCCTACGCCCAGTGGCTGTGGTCGGAGAAGGAGAACGAGGGCACCGCCCAGCAGCTCGCGGACTACACCTACGCGAGCGTCCCGGCGGACAACGACTTCTGGAAGGTCAAGCCGGGCGACCCGGGCCCGGAGAACCAGTTCCACGCCGCCGTCTACAACCGTGGCGCGGTCGCGATCCAGGCGCTGCGCAACACCGTGGGCGAAAAGGCCTTCTTCGAGATCCTCAAGAAGTGGCCGACGGTGAACAAGTACGGCAACGGCTCGGTCCAGGACTTCCAGGCGTTCGCCGAGAAGGTCTCGGGCAAGAACCTGCAGAAGCTGTTCGACACCTGGCTGTTCACCACCTCCAAGCCCTCCGCCGCGGACGCCGCCTCGTACGGCATCGGCAAGGTCCCGGCGGGCGCGTCCCTGCGGGCGGCCGGCAAGCCGGCGGAGCCGAAGTCCTGGAAGCAGATCCAGTCCGCCCAGCTCGGCCACGAGCACTGATCCGAGCACTGATCCGAGCACTGACCGATCGCACATTCTGCTGTGACACCACCGGTTTCACACCGGTGGTGTCACAGCAATACTGACATGGTGATGCTCACCATCGACGAACTGGCCGCCCGCGCCGGGATGACCGTGCGCACCGTCCGCTTCTACGGCACTCGCGGGCTGCTGCCCCCGCCCGAGATCGGCCCCCGCCGGGTCGGGCACTACGGGCCCGAACACCTCTCCCGGCTGGCCCTGATCGAGGAACTCCAGCGCCAGGGCCTCACGCTCGCCGCCATCGAGCGCTACGTGCAGGGCCTCCCCGCGGACCTCAGCGCCCGCGACCTGGCCATCCACCGTGCGGTGGTGGCCTCCTGGACGCCGGACGCGGCGGAGGAGACCACGCGCGAGGAGCTCGAACGCCGCGCGGGCCGGGCCCTGACCGAGGAGGACGTCGACCGGCTCGCCGCCATGGACGTCCTCGAACGGGCGGACGGGGACGGGGTGTTCCGGGTGGACCGCGGGCTGCTGGGCCTGGGCGTGCAGCTGCTGGACGTCCCGATCCCGCTGGAGACCCTTCTCAAGGCCCGCACGGTGCTGGTGGACCAGGCGCGCGCGACCGCCCGGGAGCTCACCCGTCTCTTCCACGACGAGGTGTGGGACCCCGAGCGGGTCGACGCCATGAAGTCGCTCTCCGCCCACATGCAGCCGATGGTGGTCCAGGCCCTGGTGACGGCCTTCCAGCGGTCGCTCAAGGAGGAGCTGCGGACGGTCAGTCGGTGAGTCGGTCGGTGAAGGTCTCCCCTTTCTCCGCCTTCTCCAGCAGCAGGGCGGGCGGGGCGAAGCGCTCGCCGTAGGCGGCCTGGAGCTCCCGCGCGCGGGCTGCGAAGCCGGGCAGACCGCCCTCGTAGCCGTTGATGTACTGCAGGACGCCGCCGGTCCAGCCGGGGAAGCCGATGCCGAGAATCGAGCCGATGTTGGCGTCGGCGACGGAGGTGAGGACGCCCTCCTCCAGGCAGCGGACGGAGTCCAGCGCCTCGGAGAACAGCATCCGCTCCTTCAGGTCCTCGAACGGCACCGCGCTCTCTGCCGTGCCGAAGTGCTCGGCCAGGCCCGGCCAGAGCCCTGCGCGCTTGCCGTCCACGTAGTCGTAGAAGCCCGCGCCGCCGCTGCGGCCCGGGCGGTCGAACTCCTCGACCATGCGGTCGAGGACGGTGTCGGCGGGGTGCGGGGTCCAGGTGCCGCCGCTCTCCTCGACCGCCTTGCGGGTCTCGTCGCGGATCTTCCGCGGCAGGGTGAGGGTCAGCTCGTCCATCAGGGAGAGCACCTTGGCCGGGTAGCCGGCCTGGGCGGCGGCCTGTTCCACGGAGGCGGCGGGGACGCCCTCGCCGATCATGGCCACGCCCTCGTTGATGAAGCGGCCGATGACGCGGGAGGTGAAGAAGCCGCGCGAGTCGTTGACGACGACGGGCGTCTTGCGGATCTGCCGGACGAGGTCGAAGGCGCGGGCCAATGCCTCGTCGCCGGTGCGCTCGCCCTTGATGATCTCCACCAGCGGCATCTTGTCGACGGGCGAGAAGAAGTGCAGACCGATGAAGTCCGCGGGCCGCTCGACGCCTTCGGCGAGCAGGGTGATGGGAAGGGTGGAGGTGTTGGAGCACAGCAGGGCGTCGGGGGCGACGACGTGCTGGACCTCCTGGAAGACCTTGTGCTTGAGCGCGGGGTCCTCGAACACGGCCTCGATGACGGCGTCGCAGCCGGCCAGCTCCGCCACGTCCGCGGTGGGGGTGATGCGGGCGAGCACGGCGTCGCGCTCGGCCTCGGTGGTGCGGCCCTTGGCGACGGCCCTGTCCAGCAGCCCCTCGGCGTAGGCCTTGCCATGCCGGGCGTTCTCCAGGGTGACGTCCTTGAGGACGACCTCGATGCCCGCGCGGGCGCACGCGTAGGCGATGCCGGCGCCCATCATGCCCGCCCCGAGCACGGCCGCCCTGCGCACGGGCCGGGGGGCGGTGCCCTGCGGGCGGCTGCGGCCGGCGTTGACGGCCTGGAGGTCGAAGAAGAAGGCCTGGATCATGTTCTTGGAGGTCCGGCCCGCGACCAGCTCCGTGAAGTACCGCGCCTCGATGACCTGGGCGGTCTCGAAGTCGACCTGGGCGCCCTCGACGGCGGCCGCCAGGATGTTGCGCGGGGCCGGGTAGGGCGCGCCGCCGGTCTGCTTGGCGAGCGTGGCCGGGAAGGCGGGCAGGGCCGCGGCGAAGGCGGGGTCGGCCGGGGTGCCGCCGGGGATCCGGTAGCCCTCGGCGTCCCAGGGCTGGCGGGCGTCGGGGTGGTCGTCGATGAAGGCGTGGGCCTTCGCGAGCATCTCCTCCTCGGTGTCCGCCACTTCGTGGACGAGCCCGGCCTCCAGGGCGCGCCGCGGGCTGTACTGGGTGCCCTGCAGCAGCACCTTGAGCAGCGCGTCGGTGATGCCGAGGAGCCGCACGGTGCGGACGACGCCGCCGCCCCCGGGGAGCAGGCCGAGGGTGACCTCGGGGAGGCCGATCTTCGAGCCGGGGGCGTCGAGGGCGATGCGATGGTGGCAGGCGAGGGCGATCTCGTAACCGCCGCCGAGCGCGGCCCCGTTGAGGGCGGCCACGACGGGCACGCCGAGGGTCTCGATGCGGCGCAGGTCGCGCTTGACGCGCAGGCCGGCGTCGAAGGCCTGCTGTGCGCGGTCGGGGGTGACGGCGATGAGCTCGCGCAGGTCGCCGCCGGCGAAGAAGGTCTTCTTGGCGGAGGTGAGGATGACGCCGCGGACGTCGTCGCGTTCCGCCTCCAGGCGGTCGGCGGCCTCGGCGAGGGACTGCTGGAACGCGGCGTTCATGGTGTTGGCGGACTGGCCGGGGTCGTCGAGGACGAGGGTGACGATGCCGTCGTCGCTGCGCTGCCAGCGGATGGTGCTGCTCATGTCGGGGCTCCTGGAGGGGTGTTGGGGGCGGGGCGGACGCGCTCGGGGTGGGCGCCCCGTCAGGGGCGCGGGGAACTGCGCGATCAGCCACGACGCTCCCGCAGTCGAGGTTCGGGGGGGGGGGGCCCCGGCCCCCCGGGGGGGGGGGGGGCCCGTGGCCGGTG
>NZ_JBSFWU010000111.1:0-23693 GCF_053594995.1 Streptomyces sp. NPDC002536 | reverse complement strand
GGGGTGGTGCGTCGGCTGCAGGCCGTCGGTGGCTGAGCGCGCAGTTCCCCGCGCCCCTGACGGGGCGCGAAGCCCCCGTTGTCAGACCCCCCTGCAAGACTCCTCGGAGTGGCGGCCGGGGTGGGCGACGGGGGTGTTCACCCCGGCACCGCCGCACGCGCAGTGCCCCGCACGGCGCAGCCCAGCAGGCAAGTGCGGGCCCGGCCACCCAGGATGGGGCCATGACCCTCAGTCTCGATCAGCTGAGCCGCTGCACCGTCGCCGTCGACCTGGGCGCCGCCAGGACCCGGGTCTATCTCAAGAACACCGGGCTGGTCGTCGACGAACCCAGCCTCGCCGCGGTCAACACCCGCACCGGTTCGCTGATCGCGGTCGGCTCCCTCGCCGAGGGCATGGCCGGCCGGACGCCGGGGCACATCCGGGTCGTGCGGCCCATCTCCGGCGGCACCGTCGTCGACATCGACATGGCCCAGCGGATGCTCCGCTTCCTGGTCAACGACAAGATCCGCCGCGCCTGGCGGCGCAAGCCCATGCTGCGCGCCGCGGTCTGCCTGCCGCACGACGCGGAACCCATCGCGCAGCGGGCCGCCGTGGAGACGCTCAGCGCCCTCGGGGCGCGCCGGGTCGAGCTGGTGGACGCCCTCATCGCCGCCGCGGTGGGCAGCGGGCTGCCGGTCGAGCGGCCCGAGGCCACCATGATCGTGGTGTGCGGCGCGGCGTCCACCCAGGTCGCGGTGCTGTCGCTGGGCTCGATCGTGGCGGCCGAGAAGGTGCAGGTGGGCGGGGACGCGATCGACTACGCCGTCGTCCAGCACCTGCGCAGCGAGCACGAGCTGATGCTGCCCTCCCAGGGCCTGCACCCGCTGCACCTGGCCCTCTACTCCGACCCGGCGGTCGTCGGCACGGAGACGGAGGTGCGCGGCCGGGACGTGGCCACGGGCCTGTCCCGTACGGTCCTGGTGAACACCGCGCACGTCCGCGAGGCCATCAACACCCCGTTCACCGCCATCCTCGACGCCATAGGGCGGGTGTTGCGCGAGTGCCCGCCGGACCTGGTGGCCGACCTGGCCGACCGCGGCGTGATGCTCGCCGGCGGCAGCGCGATGCTGCCGGGCCTGGACACGATGATCGAGCGGGCGACGGGGATGATGGTGCAGATCGCCGAGCACCCCGACGTCTGCGCGGTCGAGGGGCTGGGCGCGATGATCGAGGGCAAGCTGCAGCCGCTCGGCCTTGAACCGCTGGCGAATTGAGGCTGCCTCAGCCGTTCCTCGGTTCCTGTACGTCTCCTTGGGAACTTCTTTACCTTTCGGATCCGTTCTCCATGTGCACCCCGAGAAACGAGGAGAAACGCACATGGCGCTCTGGGACCGACTCAAGGACTCGGCCACGACGATGCAGGGCCAGCTCATAGCGAAGAAGAACGAGCTGCAGAGCGGCGCGTTCCGGGACGCGAGCATGGCGATGTGCGCGCTGGTGGCGGCTGCCGACGGTTCGATCGACGCCTCCGAGCGGCAGCGCGTCGCGTCGCTGATCGCCACGAACGACGTCCTGCGGAACTTCCCGGTCGACGACCTGCAGGCGCGATTCCACGACTACTGCCAGAAGCTGACGACCGATTTCGACTTCGGCAAGGTCAGCGTGCTGCAGACCATCGGCAAGGTGCACAAGAAGCCGACCGAGGCGCGTGCCGTGATCCAGATCGGCATCGTGATCGGCGGCGCCGACGGCGACTTCGACAAGTCGGAACAGGCCGTCGTCCGCGAGGCGTGCTTCGCCCTGGGCATCAACCCGGCCGAGTTCGACCTCTGACGGCACCTCTGACGGCACCTCTGACGGCCTCGTCGGGCCGCTCCGCCGGGAGCGGCCCGGCGGCCCTCAGGCCCGGACGGGCACGGTCTCGCGGGCCCCCACCCACGTCCCCAGGGCGATCTCCGCCGTGATGCCCGGCCCGAACCCGGCGATGACGCCCCGCGCCTCGTGCCCCGCGCCGCCGTCCTCGAAGAGCCGGTCGAGCGCGTCGAAGATGACCGCGCTGGCGATGTTGCCGCGCTCCGTCAGCGTGGCCCGGCTGTAGCGGAACATCTCGGGGGTCAGCCCCAGGTAGTGGCACAGGTCGTCGAGGATCCGCGGACCGCCCGCGTGGACGATGTAGAAGTCGAGGGCGGAGACGTCCCAGTCGTGCGGCTTCGCCATCTCGCGCATCGCGGGCGCCAGCATCGACATCGTGCCCGGCACCCGTTTGTCCAGGATGAAGTGGAAGCCCGTGTCCCGGACCCCGTAGGAGATCCAGGCCTCCGTATCGGGCACCAGGTGCGAGCCGTTGCGCTCCAGGTGCACCCCCAAGCCGCCCTGGCCGCGCACCACGGCCGCCGCCATGCCGTCGCCGAAGAGGCCGTTGGAGAGCAGATTACCGACACCCAGGTCCGTCGGCTGGTAGAGCAGCGAGCAGAACTCGCAGGCCACGATGAGCACATTGGCCCGCGGGTAGGCCATGCAGAAGTCGTGCGCGCGGTTGATGGCGGCGCCGCCGGCCGCGCATCCGAGCTGCGCGATGGGGAGTTGGCGGGTCTCGTTGCGGAAGCCCATGGTGTTGATCAGCCACGCCGTCATGGACGGCATCATGAAGCCCGTGCACGAGACGTACACGATCATGTCGATGTCGCGGACGGTCACCTCGGCCATGTCGAGCGCCCGCTGCACGACGTCGGGGACCCTCGCCTTGGCCTCCGCCTCGTAGCGCGCGTTGCGCGTGGTGAAGCCGGGGTGCCTGAGGGTGTCCTCGATCGGCTGCACCAGATGGCGCGTCTGGACGCCCGTGTTGCCGATGAGCCGCAGTGCCAGGTCGAGCTGCGGGTGGTCGGCGTGCAGCGTGCGCGCCAGTTCCAGGGTCTCTTCCCGCGTGATCACATGCTCGGGTACCGCGATGGCCGGTCTGCACAGTGTCGCCATGACGGCCTCCCGTTTTCCCGTTGCCAGAGCACGGCCGCCCCTCTGGCGCGGCAGCCTATCTCCACGTCTCCCGCAACAAAAAGCACGCCACACCTCTAGTCCGGCAGTTCACCCGAATAGTGGACCATTCGGAGTAAATCAAACGAACATACGTCGAACATGGTGTGAAAGATTCACCTGATCGTCGGCGGCGTGCGCCCGCGCGCATCAGGAGGGCATCAGGAGGGCGTCAGAAGTGCCCGCGTCCTCTTGAGCCCGGGCCGCCGGCCTCCTTGGATGGATCCCGTGAACAGCCCTCTGCGCGAGAACGACCGGCCGCCTCATACGGCGACGCCGCGTCCTGCGCGCTGTTCGCGTCCGGCCGGGATACCGGCACCGCGCGGCTGAGCCCGCTCCGTCCCGCCTGCCGCGCCTGCGCGCGTCCATCTGCCGTAGCCGTCCCTGTCTCCGGCCGTCCCGCATCACCCGGCACCACCGGAACACCGCCCGTCGGCGTGCCCTGTCGCGCCCGGTGCGGCCCCTCGTTCGCCCGGCACCCCGTTCCCCGCCGCCCGGCGGGGCGCTGCCGCCTCCCCTAATCCCGGAGTGGATCATGTCTTCCGCCGTCTCGCCCTCCCCCCGGACCGTGCTGGTCACCGGTGCCACCTCCGGCATCGGCTGGGAGACCGCCCGGCTGCTCGCCGCACAGGGCGACACCGTCGTCCTGCACGCACCGGACCAGGCCTCCGGCGACGACGCCGTCGCCCGGCTCGCGGCCACGGGTGCGAACCCGCTCCAACTGCGGCTCGTCGTCGCCGACTTCTCCCGGCTCGACGAGGTCCGCGCGATGGCCGCCCGCGTCGCCGACGAACACCCCGCCCTGGACGCGCTGGTCAACAACGCCGCCGTCGCCGCGCCCGAGCGCCGCACGATGACCGGCGACGGCAACGAGCTCTCCCTGCAGGTCAACTTCCTGGCCGCCTACCTGCTCACCAAGGAGCTCTCCGGCGCGCTGTCCGCCCGCCCCGGCGGCCGCGTCGTCAACGTGTCGTCCTCCATGCACCGCACCGCGTCCATCGCCTGGAACGACCCCCACCGCGCCCGCCGTTACTCCCGGCTCGCCGCCTACGCCCAGTCGCAGCTCGCCCTCACGGTCCTCGCCCGCGCCGCGGCCCCCGCCGGGGCCGGCTGGACGTCCGTCAGCGTGCGCCCCGGCATCTGCGACACCGCGCTCATGCCCCTCTACGCGCACGAGGGCGACTCCGCCGCCGAGGGCGCGCAGCGCGTGGTGCGCCTGTGCGACCCGGCGACCGAGGTCGTCCCCGGCGGCTACTACGACCGCACGGCGCTCTCCCCCGCCGCACCGGTCGCCATGGAGGACCGCACGGTCCGACGGCTGTGCAAGCTCGCTGACCAGTTGGTCGGCAACGCCGCTTGAAACCGGGTCACTTGTCACTTAGGGGGCTCGGAGAAGTGCGGTACGTGAGCGCGCCCCGAAGGGGCGCGGGGAACTGCGCGATCAGCCACCGACGGCCTGCAGTCGACGCACTGCCCCCTGGGGTCCGGGGCGAAGCCCCGATAACCTCGACTGCGGGCGCGTCGTGGCTGGTCGCGCAGTTCCCCGCGCCCCTGACAGGGCGCTGCGGCGCCGCGCTGCCCACATGACCACGCCGACGCGTCATGCCGCGCCCGTCCCGGCCGGCGGCCCCTGGGAGTCCTGGTTCCCGTCGGGACGCCCGGGGCTGGGCTCCCTCACGGAGCACATCCGGTCGACCGGGACGGGCCGCTGGTGGGCCGACGACCCGCGGGCGCCGCGGGCCGGAGCGGTCGGCTGCGCGGGCCACGTCCTGCTGGGCGGCGACCCGCGGGCCGTGCGCCCGGAGGACCTGGCCCCGCTGGCCCGCAGCTGGTTCGCCGCGCCGGACCGCTTCCTGCCCCTGCTCGGGGCCGCCTTCGACCGGATCGTGCCGTGGGAGCGCATGGTGTGGGTCCGGGACGGCGACGCGGGACGCACGCCTGTGCCGTCACCGGGCACCCGGATCCGCCGCCTCACCGGCGCCGATGCGGACGCCGTCCACTCCCTGGGCCCGGACCTCGCCTGGATCACGGAGAGTTGGGGCGGTCCGTACGCCCTGGCCGCCTCCGGCCACTGCCACGGCGCCTTCCGTGACGGCCGACTGCTGTCACTGGCCTGCACTTACTTCCTCGGCAGCCGCTACGAGGACATCGCCGTCGCCACCGCGCCGGAGGCCCGCGGCCGGGGCCTGGCGCGTGCGTGCGTCCACGCCCTCTGCGCGGACATCGCTTCCCGCGGCCGCACCGCGAGCTGGACCTGCTCCCGCGACAACCACCCCAGCCGCACCCTCGCCGCCGCGACGGGCTTCCGGCTCGTCCGCGAGTACGTGCACTACGCGGCCGGCCGGGCGGTTGCTCCTGCTACTTGCGACACAGTGCGGTCGACAGCACCTTGATGGCGGCCTCGTCCTGCTTCTCCGTCTTGCTGATGTCCTGGTTGAGCGAGAGCGTGATCTGCCGCTTGCCGTCGGCCGTCGTGAAGCTGAAGGTGTTGTATCCGGCGACGCTGCCCGTGTGACCCCACACGGGCGCCTGCCCCGTCCCCGCACAGTAGTTGACGTTGCCCTCCAGGCCGAGGCCGTACGAGCGGCCAGGCCGGTCGGCTCCGTCCGGGCGCATGGTGTACATCTCGCGCTGCAGAGCGGGCGGCAGCAACTGGCCCTTACCGAGCGCCCTGTAGAACGTGTTGAGGTCGTGGGTCGTCGAAATGAGCGTCCCTGCGCCCCAGTAGACGGACAGGCTGAAGTCCGTCGTGTCGGTCGGCGCCGCGGACGGCCCGTTGAACCACTCGTAGCCGTTCAGATGCGCACCGGGCATCTTCGGCGTGGTCGGGAACGACGTACCGGTCAGGTGCAGCGGTCGCACGATGCGCCGGCCGATCTCCTGGCCGAGCGAGTGACCGGTCGTCTTCTCGATCAGCAGGCCCAGGACGACGTAGTTGGTGTTGGAGTACGACCAGGAGGTGCCCGGCGCGAACTTGGGTCCGGCCTTGACCGCCATGGCGACCAGGTCCTGCGGGGTGTAGGTGGCGGTCTGCAGCTTCTTCACCGTGTCCGCGTCCAGCTTCTGGAGCAGGACGTCGGTGAGGTAGTCGGCCAGTCCGCTGGTGTGCGCGAGCAACTGCCGTACGGTGATGTGCTCACCGTTGGGCACGAGGCCGGGCAGGTGCTGCTCGATGGCGTCGTCCAGACCGAGCTTGTGCTCGGCGACGAGCTGCAGCACGACCGTGGCGACGAAGGTCTTGGTCACGCTTCCCGCGCGGAACTTGTCCCCAGCCTGTGCATGACGCCCGCTGCCGATGTCGGCGATCCCGCTGCTGCCCCGCCAGGTCCCGTGCTCGTCCCGCACCTCGGCTATGGCGCCGGGCACGCCCGTGGCGACCACCGCGTCCAGGGACTGCTGGAGCGCGGCGCGGCCTCCGGCCCGGTCCGGGGCCGCGGCGCCGGCCGGGGCTGCCGCGGGGACGACGGCCGCTGCGGCGAGCAGTGCGGAGACGAGTGCGGTGGACGTGCGGGACATCGGGGGTTCCTCCCGTTGGTTGACGTGTTCATCACCGTAGGCGGGGGCCGCTCCGCTCTGGATCATGATTGGGGAGGATGCGCCCCGTAAGGGGCGCGGGGAACTGCGCGACCGGCCACCGACGGCCTGCAGCCGACGCACTACTCCTGAGGTCCGGGGCGAAGCCCCGGGGACGTCGACTGCGGGCGCGTCGTGGCCGGTCGCGCAGTTCCCCGCGCCCCTTACGGGGCGTCGTGGTGTCCCCCTACGAGTCACCCGGGTTGAGCGACCTCACCAGGTCGACGGCCTCCTTGAGACCGAGCCCCGGCCGTGCCTGCCGGAGCGCCCGGACGGCCTTGACCTCGTGCGTGACGGGGTCGACCCCGGCGACGGCGAGTGTCTTGCGGGCCCAGTCCTGGGTCGCGACCTGGTCGGCGGAAGCGAACTCCTCGACGATGGCGAGGGCGCGCTCCAGGCCGGGGCGTTCGGCCTCTTCGGCCTCGCCGAGCGCGGTGCGGAGGGCGTCCTTGACCGGCGTCAGGTCGGGGAGCAAGGGGCGGTTCGAAGGCCAGAAGTTGAGCATGGCCCAATTATGGCCGGTGGGTTTCCAGTTCGAACCAGACCGTCTTGCCGATCCCGTGCGGCCTGGGACGCACGTCCCAGGCCGTGGCGAGCGCGGCCACCAGGGCGAGGCCGCGGCCGGACTCGTCGTCCGGCGAGGCGTTGCGCTCGCGCGGCAGACCGTCGCCCGCGTCCGACACCTCGACGCGGAGCGTCTTGCCGACGATGACGCACCGGGCGCTGATCTCCCGGCCGGGGGCGGCGCGTGCGTGCCGGCACGCGTTCGTCATCAGCTCGCTGAGGAGGAGGACGGCCGTCTCGGCCTCGGGCTCGGGGAGTTGCCATTCCTGCGCCTGCTCGCGCAGCAGCATGCGGGACCGGCCCACGCTGCGCGGGTGCCGCGGGAGGCACCATCCGACGAACCGGTCGGGGAGGGGGTTTGCCATGAGTGCGTATCCCTTGTTGCTCAGCGCCGTCACTCGGGAGCGGGGCAGTTGACCCGTTGAGGGGTCACAGCATGGGCTTCGCGGGAACATGCCGGGCAGGGGCGAGGCGGGTACGGTGCCGGGTTGTACCCGCGGTGGCCCCGGAGAGGGCGGGTTGCGGTATGGCGTCGCCGATGGCTTGGCAGTACTGCGGAAACCAGATCAAGCTCTGGCGCACGCGGGCCGGTGTGAGCCGGGAGGAGCTCGCCAAGGAGGCGGGGTACGAGTACGAGACGATCAAGTCGATGGAGCAGGGGCGTCGCAAACCGACGCTCCGGGTTCTGCAGGTAGCGGACCAAACCTGCGGTGCCCATGGCTTGTTGCTGGCCGCGCAGGCGTACCTGCAGCCGGAACCGCAGCTGCCGCAAGTCCCTGAGTACATGGCCATCGAGGCCGAGGCCATCGCGATTTCGTCCTACAACACTCTGCTCATTCCGGGCTTGCTGCAGACCGAGGACTACGCGCGGGCGCTGCTGGCCAGTCACTGGCCGCCCGTGGACGACGAGACGCTCGAAGAGCGTGTTGCAACGCGCATGCGGCGGCAGGAGAAGCTGACGCGCAAGCCGTCCACCCTGTTCAGCTACGTGATCTACGAAGCCGCCCTGCGCACCAACATCGGCGGTCCGTCGGTCATGAAGTGCCAACTGCACCACTTGGTCGACGTGGGGGCGCTGCGGAATGTTTCGGTGCAAGTGCTGCCGACCGCTCGCTGTGCGTCCGCCCATCTCAATGGGATGCTGGTGCTGTTGGAGAGCAAGCAACGGAAGCACTACGGCTACGTGGAGGGCCAGAGCACCTTCGTGCTCCACTCGGACGCGGCGACGGTCGGGGATCTGGCCCAACGCTACGGAATGATCCGTATGCAAGCGCTCAGCGCCGAGGAATCAGCCGACTTACTCAGAAAGGCAGCGGAAGAGCAATGAGCGACCAGCTGGCGTGGTTCAAGTCCAGCTACAGCGACAACACCGGCGCCGACTGCGTCGAAGTCGCCTTCCTCTCTCGCAGAGTCCACGTCCGAGACTCGAAGCTCGGGAACCGCATGCAACTGATCGTTCCGCCCGCCGCATGGGTGCACTTGATAGGGCACATCGCCGCACCGTAGCGGCCCGAGACCCGGGGGCCGAGATCCGAGCGCTGTATGCAAGGAATGGGTGGTGGTGATAACCCACCCACCCTCCCAACTCCCGCGCACACACGTCCGGATGACATTTCCCGAGCAAGCCGTCGCGGCGTGCGGCGACCGTGTAGCGTCCCCAGCAACAAGCAACCCCCGCCGGTGCGTAGGAACACCGAACGGGGGTCTGACCACCAAGATCGAGCTAGAGGCGATCCCATGGCTGTTGCCGAGCTTACCCCTGCCACACCCGCGTACGCGCCCCCGATGGCCCGACCGGGGTACGGCAAAAAATCCGCGCCCGACCAAGCCCCGCGCCGCGCGAGCGACTTCGCTCACCTGCCCGAACGCGAGGCGTCGGTCGCCGCGCACATCGACCGGCTCCCGGACGGCGCCGCGGTGGACATCAAGACGCTGGCCAGGGAGCTGGCCGCGTACGGCCAGCAGGCGGTGGCCAAGGCCCTGGAGAACCTCTCGGAGGCGGGGCACCTGCGCCGTTTCAGGGAGCCGGTCGGCACCCAGTGGGTGACCCGTACACACTTCTCGCGCACCGCGCGGGACGACGCGTGGTGGAACCACTACCTGCACCACGACGATGCGCCGCCCACCAGGGCGACCCGCAGCGAGGCGTACGAGGCGCTGGCGGCCGTCGGCCGCACCGCGCCCCGCATGACGCTCTCCGCGACTGAATGCGCCCAACTGGAGCCGCTGGCAGTGGAATGGCTGGCCCGAGGGACCACGAGGGAGCAACTGACCGCCGCCCTCACGAGCGGCCTCCCGGACCCGGTGCACTCGCCGGGTGCGCTGGCCCGCAAGCGCTTGACCGACAAGCTGCCACCGGAGCAGCCGGTCCGGCAGCCCGCCGCCCGCATCATGGAGTGCACCGCTTGCGGCATCCCGGGCCGCCCGGAGGCCCTGCCCGGCGGCCTGTGCCGCCAATGCCGGGGCGAGGAAAGGCCACTTGACCCGACGGCCGGCTCGGCGGCCGTGGTCCACGCGCGCGCGGCCCAAGTCCGGGCGGCGATGCGCGGCAACAGACAGCCCGTGTAGCGGTTTCGCGGCCGATGACCCTGCCAGTCCTCCGAAGCACTGAGGACTGACAGGCAGGCCATACGGTCTGTGCCTTCGTTGTGGATACCCGGTCCACCCGCACCGTACCGGAATCACCACCCCCGCGTACCGAATACCGCGCGTAGCGCCACCGGCACACCAAGTGCCCGGCAAACGTGTAGAGTTCACAGCGGCGCGCCGAGCGCGCCCCCCTTCAAAGAGGAGCCGACGACGTCGGGTTCGCGGAGGACCCGATCCCGGGTTCCTCCGGTAGCGGTCACCGGTATTTGGCCGCACTGCATGAAGGGGGGCGCCAGTGGGGCGTCACCGAAAGATCCGCCCGTCGACCTGGAAGCGCATTGCGCAGAAGGTTCGGGGGTGGTTTCGCGGCCGATGACTTGTCAGTCCTCCTCCAAGCTGAGGACTGACAAGTAGGCCATCGGTTGGCCCTCGTTGCGGATAACCGGTCCGTGGCGGGGGCCGCTCCCACACCGTACCCGGAACGCTGCCCCCGCGTACACAACCTCACCCTTCCGGCGTGACCGCCCTAGTGCACTCCCCCACTCCGCGCCCCCACCCCGCACCCCCGCCCTAGTGCGCTAGTGCGGTACGCCTCAGAACTCCAGCCCACCATTGCAATGTTGAGCGCGTACGCCGTACATTCACCGGCATGGAGCCCCGCACTGACGTCCTCATCTCCGGCGCCGGCATCGCCGGCACCGCACTCGCGCACTGGCTGCGCCGGGCCGGATTCGCCCCCACCGTCGTCGAGCGCGCCCCCGCGCCCCGCCCCGGCGGCCAAGCCGTCGATCTGCGCGGTGCCGGGCGCACCGTGGTCGAGCGCATGGGTCTGATGGAACAGGCGAAAGCAGTCGCCGTCGCGCAGCGCGGGCTCGCGCTCGTCGACGGCCGTGGGCGGATCACCGCCCGCATACCCGTGGACGCCTTCGGCGGCGAAGGGATCGTCTCCGAGATCGAGATCCTGCGCGGCGACCTCGCGCGGGTGCTGTACGACGCAACGGTGCCGGAGACCGAGTACCTCTTCGACGACACCGTCACCGCGCTCGACGAGGACGCCGACGGTGTCACCGTCACCTTCGAGAAGGCGCCCCCGCGCCGCTTCGCCCTGGTCGTCGGGGCGGACGGGCTGCACTCCACCGTCCGCGGCCTGGCGTTCGGGCCGGAGGAGCAGTGCGTGCGGCAACTCGACTGCTGCATATCGTGGTTCACGGTCGACGACGGCATGGACCTCGACGGCTGGTACCTCATGTACAACGCCCCCGGCGGGCTCGTCGCGTCCGCCCGGCCGGGGCGGCTGCCGGGCGAGGTCAAGGCCGGACTGGCCTTCCGGTCGGCGGAGCCGCTCCGCTACGACCGGCGCGACACCGAGGCCCAACGGGAGCTGGTCGCACGGCGCTTCGCGCACGTCACGGGCTGGGAGGTGCAGCGGCTGCTGGCGGGAATGCGGACCGCGCCGGACTTCTCCTTCGACTCCATGGGCCAGGTGCACCTCGACCGCTGGTCCCGCGGCCGCACGGTGCTGCTGGGCGACGCGGGCCACTGCCCTACGCCGCTCACCGGCCTGGGGACGAGCCTCGCGCTGGTCGGCGGATACCTGCTGGCCGGCGAACTGGCCGCGGCGCGCGGCGACCACCGGGCCGCGTTCGCCGCGTACGAGCGGCTCATGCGGCCGTACGTCGCCGCGGCGCAGCAATTGCCGCCCGGCGGCACCGCGGGATATGCGCCGCGCAGCGCACTCGCCATCGGCATGCGGGCCGCCTCGATGCGGTGGATGAACCGATGGCCGCTGCGGAATGCGATGGCCGCCCAGTTCGCGAAGGCAGCGGATATCGAGCTGCCGGAGTACGCCTCTCTCACCCCCGTCCACCCCGGTTGAGAAGCCATACCGAACAAACGGTATGTTTTATTCCGATGGAGGGCCGCTCACCCTTGCCGCCCGGGGATTCCCGGGCGGCAAGGGTGCTTTCCCGTACCCGGCCGCTGCCTGGCAAACTCGCACTCCATGACGACCGCGAATCTGCTGCTCCCCGGAAAAGTCACCTTCATCACCGGCGCCGGCTCCGGCATAGGTGCCGCCGCAGCCCGCGTCTTCGCGCGGGAAGGTGCAACCGTCGTGCTGACCGGCCGCCGTGAGGACCGGCTGGCCGCCGTCACCGAGGAATTGCGGGAGTCCGGCGCCGAGGCCTCGTACATCGTCGCCGACGTCGCCCGCCCCGAAGCGGCACGCAGCGCGGTCGCGTTCGCGGTCGAGAAGTACGGCCGGCTGGACGCCGCATTCAACAACGCGGGAATCGGCGGCGACCGGACCCCGCTGCACCTCATGGCGGACGACGTCTACGACGCGATCATGGAGACCAATGTCCGGGGCGTGTGGAACTGCCTGCGCCACGAGATAGCGGCCATGCTGGAAAACGGCGGCGGCGCCATCGTCAACAACAGCAGCGTCGGCGGGCTCGTCGCCATCCCGGCCGCCGCCCCCTACATCGCCTCCAAGCACGCGGTGATCGGCCTGACCCGGGCCGCCGCCGACGAATACGCGCAGGAGGGGATCCGGGTCAACGCCGTGGCGCCCGGCACGACCCGCAGCGAGATCACGGTGGACTGGTTCACCCGCAACCCGGGGCTGGAGGACACGGCCCACTCCATGACGCCGCAACGCCGCACGGCCGCCCCGGAGGAGATCGCCGAGACGGTGGCGTGGCTGCTGAGCGACCGGTCGCCGTTCCTGACGGGTGCGGTGGTGCCGGTGGACGGCGGCTTCGTCAACCAGTAGAGCCGTTGAGGACGATCCGGAAGGCCGGCAGCCCGTACTGGCTCCCGGCGACCTCGACGACGCCGTTCCCCGACGTCCGGACGTCCAGCAGGCAGGGCGCGTCGAACTCGATGTACCGGCCGAAGGAGGTGGACGCGGCCGTGGGCGCGGTCCACAGCGGGCCGCAGGCCGCCCGGGCGGCCTGGTGGGCGGCGGTGAGCAGGGCGAGGCCGGGGACGTGGTCGACGGGGTGGTCGAACATCTCGGTGTTCGCCGGGTCGTTGCGCAGCAGCCAGCGGTCCGGGCGGCCGGTGGCGGACACGGCGACCTCCGCGGCCGAGGAGCAGCCCACGAGCTCCGGCGCCACCGGCTCCGGCACGTCCCAGCCGCCCCAGGGCGCCGTCAGATGGTCGCCGCGCAGCCGCCGGTAGACCTGCGGGGAGATCCACTGGGACCGCGAGTCGGCCCGGCACACCACCCGGCCCTCGTGCCGGACCGTGAATTCCATGGTCTCGGCGCCGAGCACCCGCCCGCCGCGCCGGATCATCTGCGAGCAATTCAGCTCCACGGTGACGGGCGTGCGCCCGCCCCGCCATTCCGGCGCCGGCTCCGTCAGGGTGCAGTTCAGTTTCTTCAGGAGCGACTGGTATTCGAGCGGCACCCCGAACGCGGCATGCGAAACGGCGAGCCCGCACTGCCGGACGAGCCCGGCGGCCGTTCCGGCCGCGGGCCGGGCGCCGCCCGGTCCCTCCGGTTCGCCCGGCCATTCGGCGCCGACCAGGAATACCTCGGGCGACGGGCGCGTCCAGCCGGTGACGAGAACGCCGCTCTGGTCCTTCAGATGGACCAGCTCCTTGGGAACCAGCCGCGGCACCTCCCCGGGAACAGGGGATTTCCGCAGGCAGGCGGCCATGACCTGCGGCCGGCCGGACTCCGATTTCGGGGTTTCCGGGGCCAGCGTGCAGGATTGGTACACCGTTGCGGACATGATCCCCCCCTGGGATGCCTGACTCGAACGCTCGAGTGGGGCAGGACGTTGCGCCAAGATACCTACTAATCGGTACTTATCACCAGGGGGGACGGAGCAGAAGGAGGGGATTGCCGTGGCGCAGCAGGAGCGCGCGATCCGGACCCGGCAGGCGATTCTGGAGGCTGCCGGAAAAGTCTTCGACGAGTCCGGGTACGAGGCCGCCACGATTGCCCAGATCCTTGCCTGCGCCAAGGTGACCCGGGGTGCCCTGTATTTCCACTTCAGCTCGAAAGAGGATCTTGCCCGGGGCGTACTCGACGAAGCAGTGACAACCGAGGGCGTTTCGCCCCAGCCGTTCAAATTGCAGGAATTGGTGGACACCTCGCTGCTGCTCGCGTACCGGGTCCAGCGCGAGCCGCTGCTGCGCGCCTCGATCCGGCTGTCCGTCGACCAGCGGGCCCGGGCCATGTTCGGCACCCGGTGGCCGGACTGGAGCACGGTGACCGCCGCACTGATCCAGGACGCCAAGGACCAGGGCGAGACCCTTCCGCACGTCGTCCCGGAGGAGGTCGCGCGCCTCATGGTCGGCGCCTGGACGGGCGTCCAGCTGATCTCCGAGGCCATGCCCGAGCCGCCGGAGCTCGCGCACGAGATCTCCCTGCTCTACCAGCTGATGATGCCCAACATCGCGGTGCCGGGCGTGCTGGCCCGGCTGGACATGGCGCCGGACCGGCCGCTGCGGCTGATGTCGTCCGCGGAGGACAGGGAAGAGGCCGTGAAAGAGGACATGAGAGAAGCATGAGAAGCCCTCTCCGCCTGCGTCTACAGTTCTGTAGACAGTTGCAGCGGAGAGGGCGAAGAGGCCATGCCAACGACCATGCCGGTACAGGGCAGCAGCACGGTGGCAGGGCTGCCACCGCGGACGGGCCCGAGCAAGGTGCCCCAAGTCACCGCCCTGTTCTGGGTGGTGAAGATCCTCACCACCGGCATGGGCGAGACCGCTTCGGACTATCTGGGCCGGACGCTCGGCCCGATACCCGCCGGATGTCTCGGACTCACCGGTTTCGCCGCCCTGTTGGCCCTGCAGTTCCGCTCGGCGCGGTACCGGCCGTGGATCTACTGGTCGGCCGTGGTCATGGTCAGCGTCTTCGGCACCATGGCCGCCGACGTCGTCCACGTCGTGGCCGGCATCCCCTACACCGTCTCGGCGGTGGCGTTCTGCGGGGCGCTGGCCGCGATCCTGGCCGGCTGGTACGCGTCCGAGAAGACCCTGGCCGTCCACAGCATCCGCACCCGCCGGCGCGAGACGTTCTACTGGGCGACGGTGCTCGCCACGTTCGCCCTCGGCACCGCGATCGGCGACCTCACGGCGGGCACACTGCACCTGGGCTACCTGCCGTCCGGCATCCTCTTCGCCGCGGCCATCGCCGTGCCGGCGCTGTCCGGGCGCTTCGCGTGGATGAACCCGGTGGCGGCGTTCTGGTCGGCGTACATCCTGACGCGGCCGCTGGGCGCGTCGTTCGCGGACTGGATGGGCGTACCGTCCGGACGCGGCGGCCTCGGCTGGGGGACGGGGCCGGTGACGCTGTCGCTGCTGGTGCCGATCGTCTGCCTCGTCGGTTACTTGGCCGTCAGCCGCAAGGACACCCCGCCGGGGCAGCGGTAGCGCCCCGTAAGGGGCGCGAAGATCCACCGGACACGCTCCTAGCCGAGGACCCTCACCGGAACACCCGCCAGGTAGGCGTTCACCGCCTCGACGGAGTCCCCGTAGGAGAGTGCGAAATTGTCGGCGGTCACATATCCGATGTGGGGCGTCAGAACGGTGTTGGGCGCGCTCAGCAACGGGTGCGCGCCCGGCAGCGGTTCCTCCTCGTACACGTCCAGACCCGCTCCCGCGATCCAGCCCTTCTCAAGAGCCTCAAGGAGCGCTGCCTGGTCGACAATGGGCGCGCGCGAGGTGTTGACCAGATACGCGGTCGGCCGCATCGAACGCAGGTCGTCCTCCGAGACCAGTCCCCTGGTGGAGTCGGAGAGCCGCAGGTGCACGCTCACCACGTCGGACTCCTCGAACAACTCCCGCTTGCCGACTGCGCGCACACCGGCGGCCGCAGCCCGCTCCGGCGTCATGTTCGGGCTCCACGCCACGACGTCCATGCCGAACGCCAGGGCCACGTCGGCCACCCTGCGCCCCAGCTTGCCCAGACCCAGGACTCCGAGCGTGGCGCCCGCCAGCCCGGTCCCCACGCCGCTCTGCCAGCGGCCTGCGCGCAGCCCCGCGTCCTGGGCGCCGGCCCTGCGGGCCAGCTCCAGGATCAGTGCCCAGGTGAGTTCGGCCGCCGGAAACGGCGTCATCCGCGTGCCGCAGACCGTGATACCGCGCTCGGCGGCTGCGGAGAGGTCGATGGAGGCGTTGTGCATCCCCGACGTGACCAGCAGCCTCAGCTGCGGGAGCCGGGAAAGGACGGCCGCGGGAAAGGGAGTTCGCTCACGCATGGGAGATCCCTTCGAAGGTGTCCGGACGTCAGTGTCGCCGATCACGCATGCGGGCTCCCGCCCACCACCCCTCGGATCAGCAACCCTTCTCGAAGGTCTCCCGCGCCAGGAACATCAGCTGCGCCCGCTTCTCCGGCAGTTCGATCTCCGGCCCGCGCACGAACCCCGTCCGCTCCAGGCGCGCAACGGCCTTCGCGTTGCGCGCGTCCGGCTCGGCCACGATCCGCCGCCGCTCCGGGTCCCCGGCCAGGACCCAGTCCAGGAACACGGACAGCAGCGCCTCCGTGAAGCCCGGTTCCGGGGCGCCGGCCATCGGGCCCACCAGGAGGTGGACGCCGAAGTCGCCGGGCTGCACGGCGTAGCACTCGCCGACCGGGTCGTGCTCCGGTTCGTACGTCTGGAAGAGGGCCACGGGGCGGTCGTCCCGGTGGACCAGGTAGGCGTGGTGCGTGCTCAGCGAGTCCAGGTACGCGTAGATCTCCAGGACCCGCTCGCGGCCGGCCTCCCGCATGCCCCAGAAGCGGGCGCGTTCCTCGCTCACCCAGGCGTGGATGAGGTCGGCGTCGGCCGCGGGGGCGACCGGGCGGATGCCGACGGTGCCGAAGCCTTCGGCCTTCTGCTCGTGCACGAAGTTCATGACGTGGTGTTCTCCGATTCCAGGGTCAGCCGGTCCCAGTCGGTGATCACGGGGACGAGCTCTCCGCGCTGCCACAGCGGCAGTTGGTCGCGGTGGTGGGGGTCGCCGGGCACGCCGGAGGCGCCGAACGGGACGATCCAGCGGCTGTCGTCGCGCTGCGCGACGTCCCAGACGTAGCGCGCCGCGGAGGCCCGCGCGCTGCGGTCGGTGAAACCGGGGACGCTCGACGTGGACAGTACGCAGTCGTGGTCGCCGGAGAGCCCGGGCCATTCCTCGGGCACGGCGCCGGGCAGCGCCTGCCAGGGCGCGAGGCGGTGCGCCTCGCCCCAGGTGCCCGTGGGCTCCCCGGCGGCCGCGGTCTCCTCGACCGCGGCCCTGACGGCCTCGGCCCGGTCGGCGGCGGGCAGCGGCCCGGCCGTCAGCAGGCCCTCCAGGGCATAGGCGATGCGCGGGACGAGTGCGAGCCAGGGCAGGAACACCTCGGGATACGCCGGGAGTTCGGCCAGCGGGGCCAGCACCGGGTGGGCGGCCAGGCGGCGCACGACCGCCGACCGCACGGCGGCGTACGCCATGGCGCCGGTGCTGTCCGCGTCCATGCGCCGGTCCCAGTTCAGGAGCCGGTCGCGCAGCGCCGCGGCCCCGGGGGTCAGCCCGTCGAGCCCGTCCAGCAGCTCCAACAGCGGTTCTGCCGACGCGAGATGCGTGTCCGTGTGCACGGCGGCCATGTCCTCCGCCGCCCACGCCTTGCGCTCGTCGAGCAGCTGCCTGATGCGCGTGGCACGGTGCGGTGCGGCGAACTCGACGCCCAACGGCGTCGCGATGCCGCGCGCGTTCGCCATCACGGCGACGCCGTCGACCGGCTCGCGCGGCAGCTCCTCGTGCCAGCCGCGCCAGGCGTGGTCCGGCTCCCAGGCCGGCACGACCCGCAGGCCGTTGTCCCGGTGCCGCACCGGTACGGCGCCCGCGACGCGGTGCAGCAGGCCGCCCTCGGTGTCCGCGGCCAGGACGACGTTCACGGGCTCCGCCCAGGCGTCGAACGCCCGGTCCACGTCGGCGACCGTCCTCGCCCGCAGCAGTGCGGGGAGGGTGGCGAAGCCGAGATCCTCACGGACGCGCGGCGGGCAGCGGAGACTGACGGCCTCGTCGTCATCATCGGCGCCACCGATGACGACGACGCCCCGATCGGTCTCGATCACCTCGACCGTGACCGGGTCTCCCCCGGCCACCTCGATCGTCTCGACGTGCGCGGCGGCGGGCCGCCATCCGTCCGGGCCGAGCGCCTCGACCCCGGTCCCGGTCCTGCGGAGCCGTTCGCGGTAGAGGTCCTGGTAGTCGGCCATGGCGTTGGTGATGGCCCAGGCCACCGTCCCGGTGTGGCCGAAGTGGCCGGTGCCGGGGACGCCGGGGACGGCCAGGCCCACCACGTCGAACTCCGGGCAGGACAGCCGGATCTGCTGGTAGATGCCCGGGTCCTCGATGAAGCGGTGCGGGTCGCCCGCGACGACGGCGGCACCGGTGGCGGTGCGGTCGCCCGCGACGAGCCAGCCGTTGCTCCCGGACGTGCGGTGGCCGTCGGTGGCGAACAGGCCGATCGCCCCGGGCCCGAGCGTGCGGGCGACCCGTTCGCGCCACAGCTTGGCGGGGAAGCCCGCGAAGAGGAGGTGGTGGGACAGCCATACGGCGAGCGGCGTCCACGGCTGCCACGTTCCGGGGACGAGCCCGGTGGCCGCGAACTCCGGTGCCCGCCCGGCTCCTTCGGCCAGGCCCGCGTTCACGCCGTCGACGTAGCGCCGGACCCAAGCAGCGGTATCCGTATCGAGCCGCTCGAAGCAGCGCCGTGCGGTGTCGTCCAGGCGTGTCTGCCGGGCGAGGCGGTCCCAGCCCACGGCCGCGGCCCCGAGGAAGGACGCCGAGGTGCCCTGCGAGCGGTGCCGCTCGGTCTCCAGCTGCCAGGCGCGGTCGATCGCGGCGTTGTGGCCCTGGGCGAAGGCGAGTTCGTCCGCGCTGCCGGCGCGCAGGTGCGGGATGCCCCAGGGGTCCCGGTACGTCTCGAAGGTCATGCCGCGCCTCCCGTCCGCGTCGTCGCGAGGGCCCGGCGCCGGGCCGCCGGGACGACGAGCGGCGTGCCCGTCTCCGGATCGTCGATGACCCGGCAGGGCAGCCGGAAGACCTCCTCGACCAGTTCGGCCGTCACCACGTCGCCCGGTGCCCCCTCGGCCACGACCCGTCCGTCGCGCATGGCGATGAGGTGGGTGGCGTAGCGGGCGGCCTGGTTGAGGTCGTGCAGGACGGCCACCAGCGTGCGGCCCTGCTCCTCGTGCAGGCGCGCGCACAGGTCGAGGATCTCCATCTGGTGGGCGATGTCGAGGTAGGTCGTGGGCTCGTCGAGGAGCAGCAGCGGCGTCTCCTGGGCGAGGGCCATGGCGATCCACACGCGCTGGCGCTGGCCGCCCGACAGTTCGTCGACCATCCGGTCGGCGAGCTGCGCGACCCCGGTCGCCTCCATGGACCCGTTGACGACGCGCTCGTCCTCCGGCGACCACTGGCGCAGCAGCTTCTGGTGCGGGTAGCGGCCGCGGGCGACGAGTTCGGCGACCGTGATGCCGTCGGGGGCGATCGACGACTGGGGCAGCAGGCCCAGGGTGCGGGCGACCTGCTTGGCGGGCAGGGAGGCGATGTCCTCGCCGTCCAGCAGGACGGTCCCGGCGGCGGGCTTCAGCGTGCGCGACAGGGCGCGCAGCAGGGTGGACTTGCCGCAGGCGTTGGGGCCGACGACCACCGTGAAGGACCGGTCCGGAACGGCGACGGTCAGGCCCTCGGCGATGGTCCGCTGCTCGTAGGAGAGGGTCAGGTCGCTGCCGCTCAGCCGCGGTGCGCCGTGGGGTGCCATGGTCCGTGCTCCGTTCTCATGTGTCGTTGTGGCGCTCATATCCGGCCCGCCCTGCGCTCGGCGGCGAGCAGCCAGACGAGGTAGCCGCCGCCGAGGACGCCCGTCACCACGCCGACCGGCAGCTGGTGCCCGGGGAAGGCCTGCTGCCCGATCAGGTCGGCGCCGACGAGCAGGGCCGCTCCGGTGCACATGGAGGCGAGCAGGTTGGGGCCCGGCGACTTCGTCAGCCGTTTGGCGAGCTGGGGTGCGGTGAGGGCGACGAAGTTCACGGGGCCGGCGGCGGCCGCCGCGAAGGAGGCGAGCAGGACGGCGGCGGCCAGCAGCACCAGCCGCAGCCGCTCGACCGGGATGCCCAGGCCGCTCGCCGCGTCGTCGCCCATCTCCATCATCCGCAGCGGGCGGCTGCAGCCGAGGAGTACGACGGGGACCAGCACGGCCATCGCGACGAGCAGCGGCAGCACGTCCTTCCAGCCGCGGCCGTCCAGGCTGCCGGTGAGCCACAGCACGGCCCGCGCCGCGTCCATCAGCTGTCCGCGCGTCAGCAGGTAGCCGTTGACGCCCGTGAGGATGGCGGCCGTGCCGATGCCGATGAGCACGAGCCGCTGCCCGTGCACGCCCTGCCGCCAGGCGAGCAGGTAGATGACGACGCCGGTGACGAGGCCGCCGGTGACCGCACCCGCCGCGAGGGCCAGGCTGCTGCCCCCGGCGACGACGACGGCGAGCGCGCCGACCGCCGCGCCCTGGGTGAAGCCGAGCACGTCCGGGCTGCCGAGCGGGTTGCGGACGACCGACTGGAACAGCGCACCGGCCAGCGCGAGGGCGGCGCCGACGAGCAGGGCGGTGACGACGCGGGGCAGGCGCAGTTCGTTGACGATGAAGTCGTGCGCGGGGTCGCCGTCCCCGACGAGGCTGCGGACGACGTCCGCCGGGCCGATCGGGTAGTCGCCGCTGCCGATGGCGAACACGGCCAGGACGAGCGCCAGTACGGCGCAGCCGGTGCCCGCGGCCAGTGCCCGCGGGCGGAAGCGGACGGAGCGGCCGCCGGCGAAGCGGATGACGCTCATGCGCGCACCGCCTTTCCGCGCCGCACGAAGTACAGGAACAGCGGCCCGCCGAGGACGGCCGTCACGATGCCCACCTGGAGCTCGCCGGGCCGGCCCAGGACCCGGCCGAGCACGTCCGCGCCGAGCAGCAGCACGGGCGCGAGCACCGCGCAGTAGGGCAGCATCCAGCGCAGGTCGGGGCCGGTCAGGGTGCGGACGAAGTGGGGCACCATCAGTCCTACGAAGACGATCGGCCCGCAGGCCGCGGTGGCCGCTCCGCACAGGAGCGTCACGGCGGCGATGGAGGCCGCGCGGGTGAGAGCGGGGCGGGCGCCGAGGGCGCGGGCCGAGTCGTCGCCGAGGGCCAGGGCGTTGAGCGGCCGGGCCAGGGCGAGGGCGAGCAGCAGGCCCGCCGCGACGAACGGCAGCACCTTGAGCACGGTCGAGGGCTGGGCGTCGGCGAGCGAACCGACCGTCCAGAAGCGCATCTTGTCGAGCGAGGCGGTGTCCAGCAGCATCACGGCGCTCACGTACGAGTAGAGCGTGGCGTTGAGTGCCGCGCCGGCGAGCGCCAGCCGGGCCGGGGTCGCCCCGCGCCCGCCGCCCACCGCGTAGAGCAGGGCCGCGACGGCTCCCGCTCCGGCGAGGGCGAACCACACGTAGCCGTTGAAGGTGGCCACGCCGAGGAAGGAGGCCGAGGAGGCCACGGCCGCGGAGGCGCCCGCGTTGATGCCCATCAGGCCGGGGTCGGCGAGCGGGTTGCGGGTGAGCGCCTGCATCACGCAGCCGGCCAGGCCCAGGGCGGCTCCGGCCAGCAGGCCGAGGAGCGTGCGGGGCAGGCGCATCCGGTGCACCACGGTGTAGGCCGGGGAGCCGCTGTCGAAGAGCCCGTGCCACACCTCGGCGGGCGAGAGCTGCTTGGCGCCGAACCCGATGCTGAGCACCACGACGGCCAGCAGCACCAGGACGGATCCGGCCAGTCCGGCGGCGCGCACGGAGGCGCGGGTGCTGCCGGGCGGGCGGCCGCGGGAGGGGGGTGACGCCGTCGAAGCCCCTGGGGCTTGCGGTGACTTGGTGAGAGGCACGGGCGTGCTCCGGGTCACGGGGAGCGGTGGCCACCCCCACTGGACAGCAGTTTAGGTTAGGTTAACCTAATATCGCTCCGGGCCTCAGGGCCACCCCCGACGCGTGAGAGACACACCCATGCCGCACAACAGCCCCACCCGCCTCTCCCGCCGCGGCCTGCTCACCGCGGGCGGCGTCGCCGCCTTCGGCGCCCTCCTCACCGCCTGCGGGGGTAGCGGCGGTTCGGGCTCCTCCGCCAAGGAGGGCGACGGCGGCGGCAGCTGGTCCTTCACCGACGACCGCAAGAAGAAGGTCTCCGCCAAGTCGACGCCGAAGCGCATCGTCGCCTTCACCGGCACCGCGGCCGCCCTCGTCGACTTCGGCCTCGACCAGCAGATCGTCGGCGTCTTCGGCGAGACCAAGGACAAGGACGGCAAGGCCGTCCCGCAGGCCGGCGACCTGAACGTCGACAAGGTGACCGTGCTCGGCAACGCCTGGGGCGAGTTCAGCATCGAGAAGTACGCGGCCCTGCGCCCCGAACTGCTCGTGACGCACATGTTCAACGAGGGTGCGCTCTGGTACGTGCCGGACGAGAGCAAGGACAAGATCCTCGGCCTCGCCCCCAGCGCCGCAATCCGCACCGCGCGGGTCCCCATGACCGAGCCCATCAAGCGCTACGCCGAACTGGCCGAGTCCCTCGGCGCCGACCTCAAGGCCAAGAAGGTCACCGACGCCAAGGCCCGCTTCGAGGCCGCCGCCGAGACCCTGCGCAAGGCCGCCAAGGCGAGCGGCGGGCTCAAGGTCATGGCCGCGTCCGCCAGTCCGGACCTGATGTACGTCTCCAACCCGAAGTCCAACTCGGACCTCATGTACTTCGCCGAGCTCGGCGTCGACCTGATCGTCCCCGAGAAGCTGGACGAGGGCGGCTACTTCGAGGGCCTCAGCTGGGAGAACGCCGGCAAGTACAAGGCCGACCTGATCCTGCTCGACAACCGCGACGGCCAGCTGCAGCCCAAGGCCCTCGCCGACAAGCCCGCCTGGGCGGAGCTCCCCGCCGTCAAGGCGAACCAGATCACCCCGTGGGACTCCGTGCCCCGCTTCTCGTACGCGGGCGCCGCCCCGCTGCTCGAAAACCTCGCCAAGGCCATCCAGGATGCCAAGAAAGTGAGCTGACGTTCCCATGACGACCGCCACCGTCGCCGGACAGTTCCGCTTCTTCGACGCCCATGTCGTCCGCAGCCGGCGCCTCGGCCCCTCCATGGTCAGGATCACCTTCGGCGGAGAACAGCTGAGGGAATTCGCCGGAGGCGGCCGCGACCAGAGCTTCTCGCTGTTCCTGCCGCAGCCCGGGCAGCACACCCCGGTGCTGCCCGAGACCCACGGCGAGGGCCGGCTCGCGGAATGGCGGGCCATGGACCCGGCGGTGCGGGCCGTCATGCGCTCGTACACCGTGCGCGAGCAGCGCCGCGAACAGGCCGAGGTCGACGTCGACTTCGCCCTCCACGGAGACCTGGGCCCGGCGTCGCGCTGGGCCGGGGAGGCCGCGGGCGGCGAGAACGTCGTCCTGCTCGGCCCGGCCGTCGAGGACAACAGGAGCGTCGGCTTCCGTCCGCCGCTGGGCACCGACTGGGTGCTCATCGCGGCCGACGAGACCGCACTGCCCGCCGTCGGCGCCATCCTCGACTGGCTGCCCGCCGGCATGCGCGCCCGGGTCTGGATCGAGGTCCCGCACGCCGAGGACGTCATGGACCTGCCCTGTGCGGGCGACGCCGAGATCACCTGGCTCGTCCGCGACCATGCCCCCGGACCGCGTCCCGCCCTCCTCGTGGACGCGGTCCGGGCCGCCGTCTTCCCTGGCGGGATGCCGTACGCCTGGGTTGCGGGCGAGTCGGGGGCCGTGAAGGCGGTGCGCCGCCATCTCGTGCGCGAGCGCGGCATCGACCGCAAGAGGGTGCACTTTTCGGGCTATTGGCGGCTGGGGGCCTCCGAGGAGGACCTGCGCGCCGAGGCCGCCCTCGCGGCGGCGTGAGCGGTACCCCCCGTAAGTCCTGCGCCCCGTAAGGGGCGCGGGGAACTGCGCGACCAGCCACCGACGGCCTGCAGCCGAC
>NZ_JBSFWU010000110.1:0-24022 GCF_053594995.1 Streptomyces sp. NPDC002536 | reverse complement strand
CGGACCGCTGCTCGGGCACGACGGCCCAGGGGTCGTACCGCCACGGCCCGGGCTCCGGCCCCGTGAGGGGCGCGGGGAACTGCGCGACCGGCCACGACGCATCCGCAGCCGACGCTCCCGGGGAGGTGCTTCGGCTGCAGGCCGTGGGGGGCTGGTCGCGCGGTTCCTCGCGCTCCTCATGGGGCGCGGCCGTCGGCTGGGTCGGGATCGTGGGGCGGGGGTACGCGGCGTCGAGGGCGCCCTTCGTGGTGCGCGGCGCAGCCGATTCCGCCTGGTCCATCGTGATTCCCCCACCGTCCCGCCCTCAGGGCCCGCCGTCCGGGGAGGATTCTTCCAGGTCCCGGAGGGCCCGCGGACCGGGCCCGGGGGCGATGGCGGGAATCAGTGGGTGGCGTGCACGGGGAGCGAGGCGCGTGCCAGCGGCGGGAGGACCGGGGCGCCGGACGGACGCAGCAGGGCCGTGTTGAAGGCCGACTGCGGTGCCGCATAGGGGTCGTTGTCCGCGAAGCGGCCCGGCGCCATGTCCGGCGTCATGTTCAGCGAGGTCGTCGTCACGCCCGGGTCGCCCGCGCGGGCCCGTACCGGGTCGGCCGGGGTCTCCAACGGCTGGGCGCCGACCAGTGCGAGGGCCGCCAGCGACACCGCTCCGGCCGCCGCGAACGCGAAGCGGCGGCGGGTGCCGCCGGCGCGCTCGACCTCGTGGATCCGGAAGCCGCTGTCACGGGGCTGTGGGGCGACGGCCGGGAGGAGGGTGAACGTCGACCCGGCGAGAGCGCCGAAGCCGGCGGCTTTTCCCTGGCCGCCGGCGCCCCGGTCGGAGTCTCCGCCCTCGCTGCCCGGCAGGCCCTGCAGCCGGGCGAGCAGGCCTGCGGAGAGCGGTGGAGGCGCCGCCTCCGCGAAGACGCTCTTGAGCCGTCGCTGCGCGTCGGCCTCCGCTTTGCAGGTGCGGCAGGTCGCGAGGTGCGCGAGCACCCGCTCCCGGGACTCGTGCCCCAACTCCCCGTCGACCAGTGCCGCGAGACGGTCGCCGAGGTGGTGCTCGGCGGGGGACTGACCGCCTGAACCGGTCACGCGATCCCGACCTCCCCACTCAGCTGGACTCCGGGGGCCACCCCCGCCGGCTCACGCCGCTCGGCCCGGGCGGCGGGCGACCGGTGCTGAAGCGCCTTGCGCAGGTGGGAGCGGCCGCGGTGGATACGGCTGCGCACGGTGCCGAGCTTCACGCCGAGCGTCGCGGCGATCTCCTCGTAGGACAGGCCCTCGATGTCGCAGAGCACGACCGCCGCCCGGAACTCCGGGGCGAGGGTGTCCAGCGCCTGCTGGACGTCCGCGTCGAAGTGCGTGTCGTTGAAGTGCTGCTGGGGCGACGGCTCCCGGCTGGGGAGCCGCTCCGCCGCGTCCTCGCCGAGCGCATCGAAGCGGATGCGCTGCCGGCGGCGCACCATGTCGAGGAAGAGGTTGGTGGTGATGCGGTGCAGCCACCCCTCGAACGTCCCCGGCGTGTACGTCGACAGCGAGCGGAAGACACGGACGAAGACCTCCTGCGTGAGGTCCTCGGCATCGTGCTGATTGCCCGTGAGGCGATAGGCGAGGCGGTAGACCCGTGCGCTGTGCGTGCTGACGATCTCCTCCCAGCTGGGAGGAGTCCACGCCTGCGCATCCGCATCGGCGGTGAACGTTGCGGTGGCTGCGGTGGGAGAACTGTCAGCGGTGTAGGTCACGGATTTCGGCTCGGCGGCGGACCTGCGGAAGCGCCTCAGCACTCCCCGGCGGTCTCCGCCCGCAGCCGCACCTCCCCTGTCGGCTCTGGTGGTGTCCAGTGGAGCCCCTACCATATCCACCTCGCCCGTTAGCTCCGGATAAGCTTTTTTGACCCGGTTTTTGGCCTTGACCTGGAGTGATCCCCTCGTCACCGGACCATGCCGGCCGGCGCCGGGATCCGGCCACCGCCTTCCACCTCTCCCAACGCCCGGTCCCATCTGCGGGTTCCCGTGGGCAGCGGATACAGTCACGGGTGCGTCGACCACGGGGACAGGAGAGGGCCATTACCGGCAACCGGCAGACGAGCTGGGCGTTCGCCGATGCGTTCGTAGCCGAGGACGAGGCAACGCGCTGGGCCCGGGACCGGGCCCGGGAGGCGGGCCTCCGCTCGGTGTCGTCCGGCACCGGGGCTGCGCTGCGCCTGCTCGCCGGTGCGGCGGACGCCAAGGCCGTCGCCGAGATCGGCACCGGCACCGGGGTGTCCGGTATCCATCTGCTGCACGGCATGCGGCCGGACGGCGTGCTGACCACCGTGGACAGCGACCCGGAATGCCAGCAGTTCGCCCGTCAGGCGTTCCGCGCGGCCGGCTTCGCCGGCAACCGGGCGCGGTTCATCCCCGGCCGCGCCCTGGAGGTGCTGCCGCGGCTCGCAGACGGCGGGTACGACCTGGTCTTCTGCGACGGCGACCGGATGGAGTGCCTGGACTATCTAGCGGAATCGTTGCGCCTGCTGCGCCCCGGCGGACTCGTCTGCTTCGAGGGCGTCTTCGCGGACGGCCGCACGGTCGACTCGACCGTGGCGCCTCCGGCGGAGGTGCAGCGGGTGCGGGAACTGCTGCGGGCGGTACGGGAGTCGACGGTGCTGATGCCGTCGCTCCTCCCGGTGGGGGACGGGCTCCTCTGCGCCGTCCGGCGCGGGTAGCGCCCCTTACGGGGCGCCCCGGAAAACACCCCCGGAAAACACCACTGCCCCGCGCCGGAGGCGACAGGGCAGTGGTGGGGGATTGTGGGCCGTCGTCAGACGGTGACCTTCTCCAGGGCCTCGCCGAGAGCCTTGGCCTCGTCAGGGGTCAGCTCGACGACGAGACGACCGCCGCCTTCGAGCGGAACCCGCATGACGATGCCCCGCCCCTCCTTGGTCACCTCGAGCGGGCCATCGCCCGTCCGCGGCTTCATGGCCGCCATGCTCGTTCCCCTTCCTGAAACCAGCTCGTCGCAGCCGACAACCCAGGTGTCACCGGCATCGAACACATTGCTTCCAGGCCATTATCCCGCATCGCGCGACCCAATGACCAACATCGGTCCGCATCCCTTCGGCAACACCCTCCCGCAAAACCACTCAATTCGGGGATCGGGCCATCCCCCTGACCCCGGGCTGCGCCCGTACACAGAGCCGATTCTTTGACGCAGGTCACATATCGGCTGCGGATGATCTCCGGCATGCTGAGCCCCGCAGACGCAGCAGCCGAGAGGGAGGGATCCGCACCATGGCCGACGCCGTGCTCTACGAGGTGGCCGACGGGCTCGCGACGATCACACTGAATCGCCCCGACGCCATGAACGCGCTCAACACCGAGACCAAGTGCGGTCTTCGGGACAGCCTGCAGCAGGCCGCGGCGGACCCCGCCGTACGGGCCGTGCTGCTGACCGCCACCGGACGGGCGTTCTGCGTGGGCCAGGACCTCAAGGAACACATCGGCGCACTGGCCGCCGACCGCGAGCACGGCACGGCGACGGCCATGACGACCGTCGCGGAGCACTACAACCCGATCGTCTCGGCCATCGTGCAGATGCCGAAGCCGGTCGTGGCGGGGGTCAACGGCGTGGCCGCCGGCGCGGGCGCGGGCTTCGCGTTCGCGGCCGACTACCGGGTCGTCGCGGACACCGCGTCCTTCACGACCTCCTTCGCCGGGGTGGCCCTCACCGCCGACTCCGGGGTCTCCTGGACGCTGCCCCGCCTGATCGGCCACAGCCGCGCCTCGGACCTGCTGCTCTTCCCGCGCACGGTGAGCGCGGACGAGGCCCGCGAACTGGGCATCGCGAACCGGGTCGTCCCGGCGGCGGAACTGGCCGCCGAGGCGGAGGCCGTGGCCCGGCGGCTCGCCGGGGGGCCGACGGTCGCCTACGCGGCGATCAAGGAGTCGCTCGCGTACGGGGCCGGGGCCTCGCTGGGCGAGGCGCTGGCGAAGGAGGACGAACTCCAGACGCGGGCCGCGCGGTCGGAGGACCACCACATCGCGGTGGAGGCGTTCGTGAAGAAGGAGCGTCCCCGCTTCCTGGGCCGCTGAACCGGGGGCCCCGTCAGGGGGCGCGGGGAACTGCGCGATCAGCCACCGACGGCCTGCAGCCGACGCACTGCCCCGGGGCTGCAGTCGTCTGCGGGCGCGTCGTGGCTTGTCGCGCAGTTCCCCGCGCCCCCTGACGGGGCGCTACGCGCCGCGCGCAGCGCACCCGGCCAAGTGGTCGTTCACCAGCCCGCATGCCTGCATGAGGGCGTACGCCGTCGTCGGGCCCACGAAGCGGAAGCCCCGCTTCTTGAGGTCCTTGGCCAGGGCCGTCGACTCCGGTGTCACCGCCGGGACGTCCGCGCTCGTGCGCGGGGCGGCCCGGCGGCCCGAGGGTGCGTACGACCACACCAGGGCGTCCAGCTCGCCCTCCCCCAGCTGCGCGGCGACCCGCGCGTTGCCGACCGCAGCCGCGATCTTGGCGCGGTTGCGGATGATGCCGGGGTCGGCGAGCAGCCGCGCCTGGTCCTCCTCCGTGAAGGCCGCCACCTTCTCGACGGAGAAGCCCGCGAAGGCCGCGCGGAAGCCCTCCCGGCGGCGCAGGATCGTCAGCCACGACAGCCCGGACTGGAAGGCCTCCAGGCATATCCGCTCGAACAGGGCGTCGTCGCCGTGGACCGGGTGGCCCCACTCGGTGTCGTGGTACGCGCGGTAGTCCGCCATGGACTCCGCCTCCAGGCCCCACGGGCAGCGCCGCAGCCCGTCCGGCCCGACGACCGTTCCGGGTCCGCTCACGACCGTCCCTCCTCCTCGCCGGACGGCGCCCGGCGCTCGCGCTCGATGGCCGCGGCCTGGGCTCCCGCCAGCGCCGCCTCCAGCTCGGCGATGCGCGCGTCCCGCTCGGCGAGCTCGGCGCCGAGCCGGTCGAGCGCATCGTCGGTCTCGGTCATGCGGTAGCCCCGCAGGGCCACCGGCAGGCGCAGCGCCTCGACGTCCGCCCTGCCCAGCGGCCGCTGGGCGGGGAACGGCCGGAAGGCGGCGTCGGGCCCGGACTCGGGCAGCGCTCCGGCCCCGCCTCCCCCGGCGACGGCGAGGGTGACCGCGGCGACCACCACGACCAGCGCGATGAGCAGGAACCAGAACACGAACGTCTCCCCGTAGTCCTCCGTCAGCCGAACCGTCCACCCCGATCGTGCCATGCCGCACTGACAGTTAAGGTCGCTGCCTGACCACGGAGAGGGAGTAAGACACGATGCTGCGGCTGGGACGACGCGAGTTCGGTGAGCACGAACCGGTGATCATGGCGATCGTCAACCGGACCCCGGACTCCTTCTACGACCAGGGCGCCACCTTCCGCGACGAGCCCGCGCTGGCCCGCGTCGAGCAGGCCGTCGCGGAGGGCGCGGCCATCGTGGACATCGGCGGGGTCAAGGCCGGTCCCGGCGAGGAGGTCACCGCCGAGGAGGAGGCGCGCCGCACGGTCGGCTTCGTGGCGGAGGTCCGCCGGCGCCACCCCGACGTGGTCATCAGCGTGGACACCTGGCGGCACGAGGTGGGCGAGGCGGTCTGCGAGGCGGGCGCCGATCTGCTCAACGACGCGTGGGGCGGCGTGGACCCGAAGCTGGCCGAGGTCGCGGCCCGGTACGGGGCGGGCCTGGTGTGCACGCACGCGGGCGGCGTCCAGCCGCGCACCCGGCCGCACCGGGTGGTCTACGACGACGTGATGCAGGACATCCTCGACGTCACGCTCGGCCTGGCCGAGCGCGCCGTCGGGCTGGGCGTGCGGCGCGACGGCATCCTGATCGACCCCGGGCACGACTTCGGGAAGAACACCCGGCACTCGCTGGAGGCGACCCGCCGGCTGGGCGAGATGGCGGAGACGGGCTGGCCGGTGCTGGTCTCGCTGTCCAACAAGGACTTCGTCGGCGAGACGCTCGACAAGCCGGTCAAGGAGCGGCTGCTGGGGACGCTCGCCACGACGGCCGTGTCGGCGTGGCTGGGGGCGCAGGTGTACCGGGTGCACGAAGTCGCCGAGACGAAGCAGGTGGTGGACATGGTGGCCACCATTGCCGGGCACCGGGCACCTGCGGTGGCCCGGCGCGGGCTGGCCTGACAGGCGCGGCGCGCAGGCGCCTTACGTCCCCGCCTCCTTCGTCACCACCTCGATCGTCTCGTCCACGTCGTCCGTGATGTGGAACAGCTGCAGGTCGGCCTCGCCCGCCTTGCCCTGGGCGATGAGGGTGTCCCGCATCCAGTCGACCAGGCCCTGCCAGTACGCGGTGCCGAACAGGACGATCGGGAAGCGCGTGACCTTCTTGGTCTGGACGAGGGTGAGCGCCTCGAAGAGCTCGTCCAGCGTGCCCAGTCCGCCGGGCAGGACGACGAAGCCGCTCGCGTACTTCACGAACATCGTCTTCCGGACGAAGAAGTAGCGGAAGTCGACGCCCAGGTTCACGTACGGGTTGATGCCCTGCTCGAAGGGCAGCTCGATGCCCAGGCCCACGGAGACGCCGCCCGCCTCCATGGCGCCCTTGTTCGCCGCCTCCATGGCGCCGGGGCCGCCGCCCGTGATGACGGCGAAGCCGGCCTCGACCAGGCCGCGGCCGATGGCCACCCCGGCCTTGTACTCCGGGGTACCGCGCCGGGTGCGGGCGGAGCCGAAGACGCTGATGGCGGGGGGCAGTTCGGCGAGGGCGCCGAAGCCCTCGACGAACTCGGACTGGATGCGCAGCACCCGGAAGGGATCCTCGTGCACCCAGTCCGCGGTCCCGCGGGTGTCCAGCAAATGCTGGTCGGTGGTGCCCGCCTGCATCTGGCCGTGGCGTCTGACGACCGGCCCCCGGCGCTGTTCCCGCTGTGCGCGCGTCCCTTCGGGGTTGACCATGCGTACGCTCCCTCCGCTGTGGATCGTTGCTGTTCAGCGTAGGCCCACCCGGGATGTTTCAGCCGGGATGTCTCAGGAGGTGAGCCAGCGGCGCAGCCGCTCCTCGCAGTGATGGATCTTCTCGACGGCCACGTGCTCGTCGCGCTTGTGCGCGTACAACGCGTCACCGGGACCGTAGTTGACGGCGGGCACGCCGAGCGCGCTGAAGCGGGAGACGTCCGTCCAGCCGAACTTGGGCTGTGCGGTGCCGCCCACGGCCTCCATGAAGGCCACGGCGGCCGGGTGGGAGAGCCCGGGCAGGGCGCCGGGCGAGTGGTCGTCGACGACGAACTCCGTGATGCCGCAGTCCGCGAAGACCTCGCGGACGTGGGCGAGGGCGTCCTCCGGGGAGCGGTCGGGGGCGTAGCGGAAGTTCACCGTCACGGTGCAGGCGTCGGGGATGACGTTGCCCGCGACGCCGCCCTCGATGCGGACGGCGTTGAGGCCCTCGTGGTACTCCAGCCCGTCGATGACGGGTCGTCGGGGCTCGTACGCGGCCAGCCGGGCGAGGATCGGGGCGGCGGCGTGGATGGCGTTGGAGCCCATCCAGCTGCGGGCGGAGTGGGCGCGCTCGCCGGCGGTCCGCAGCAGCACCCGCAAGGTGCCCTGGCAGCCGCCCTCGACCTGGGCGTCGGAGGGCTCCAGCAGCACGGCGAAGTCGGCGGCCAGCCACTCCGGATGGGCGTCGGCGAGGTGGCCGAGGCCGTTGAGGTGGGCGGCGACCTCCTCGTTGTCGTAGAAGACGAACGTGAGGTCGCGGTGGGGCTCGGGGACGGTCGCGGCGACGCGCAGCTGCACGGCGACGCCGGACTTCATGTCGCTGGTGCCGCAGCCCCAGAGCACGCCGTTCTCGTCTAGGCGCGAGGGCACATTGTCCGCAATGGGAACAGTGTCGATGTGCCCGGCGAGGACGACGCGTTCGGCGCGGCCCAGCTCGGTGCGGGCCACGACGTTGTTGCCGTAGCGGTGGACCGTCAGGTGCGGCAGGGCCCGCAGCGCGGTCTCGATGGCATCGGCCAGTTCTTTCTCCGTACCGCTCTCCGAACGGATGTCGACCAGCCGGGCGGTGAGGGCGGCTGCGTCGAGGGACAGGTCGAGTGCCATGGGGTCCATGACCTGGAGCCTAACCGGCGGTACGGCCGGGCGGGAACGCTACGGCCCGGCGCGGAGGGCAGGGACGGATGTTGCCAGGACTCTCAAGTAACGTGGGCGCATGCCCCGGATCTCCACCGCCCGTCGTGGCCGATTGCTGCGGACCGTAGCCGCCTGTGCCGTGTTGCTGGCACTGATCGGCTACGGCATCGCCCAGCTGGTGACGGGCGGCCCGGGAGCCCCGCGGTGCACCGCGCGCGCCCAGGGGCAGTCGTACGCCCTCTCGCCCGAGCAGGCGGTGAACGCGGCGACGATCTCGGCCGTGGGGACCTCGCGCGGGCTGCCCGAGCGGGCCGTGACCATCGCGCTGGCCACGGCGATGCAGGAGTCGGGGCTGCGCAACATCCACCACGGGGACCGCGATTCGCTGGGCCTGTTCCAGCAGCGGCCGACGCAGGGCTGGGGCACCGCGGCGCAGATCACCGACCCGGTCTACTCGGCGGGGAAGTTCTACGACCACCTGGTGCAGGTGCCGGGCTACTCGCGGCTGCCGCTGACGGTGGCCGCGCAGAAGGTGCAGCGCAGCGGCTTCCCGCAGGCGTACGCCAAACACGAGCCGGACGCCTCGCTGCTGGCGTCGGCGCTCACGGGCCGCCAGACGGCCGCGTTCAGCTGCACGCCCAGCCCCGGGGACGGCAAGGCGGGCGACGCGTCGGCGGTGAGCTCCAAGCTGGAGCGCGAGTTCGGCCCGTCGGTGCAGCCGGTGATGTCGAGCGGGACGGGCACGGTGACGGTGCCCGTGCAGCCGTCGCCGCAGGCTCCGGAGGAGGGGACGCAGCGGCGCGGCTGGGCGCTGGCGTCCTGGGCGGTGGCCCACGCGGCCGAACTGCGCATCGCGCGCGTGTCCTTCGACGGCCGGGTGTGGACCGCCGAGGACGCGAAGGACGGCTGGCAGAAGTCGAAGGACAAGAAGGACGCCGGTTCCGCTCCGACGGTTCGCATCACCACCGTTCAGTAGTGCGACGGGCCACCCCCGGGACGTACGCCCCGCGTACCGTAATTGCCGCCCGGCAAGCCCTCCGCACACATTCCCGAAGAACCCCCAACTTCCTTGCGATGAACGGCTTGTAGCGCTTTTACGCACCCACTCGGCAGGTCCGGTTTGACGGGTTTCCTGTAGAGCCGATAATGCGACGCATTGCCAACTCTTTACCTTGGTTCACCGCAACCTTCAAGGGACTCACGCGGTAGTCACTGCGTCCGCTCGCCGGACAGCAATCGACCTCTCACTCCGTCACAAGGAGAAACATGTCCCTCCCCCTCACGCGTCGGATCGCCCAGGTCGCCCTGTTCGTCGCAGCGGGCGCCGGTACCGTCCTCGGCGCCTCCGGTGCCGCGAACGCCGCGGACCTGGCGCAGACCCCCGACCTGGCCAGCGGGCTGAGCGCGGCGGACACCTCGCACGCGGTCAACACCGTTTCCGGGGCCACCCAGAAGGCCGGAGGCGTGGCGACCGGGGTCGGCAACAAGGCTGTCGAGACGACCAAGCACGTGGTCGGGCAGACCGGCAGCGAGACCGCGCCGAAGCTCCAGTCGGCCGGGCAGCAGGTGCTGGGCTCCGCCAGCGGTGCCGTCGGCCAGACCGCGGGGCACCTGCCCACCGGGCAGCTGCCGATCGGCGGCTGACGCCGTTCCCCACACGGAACGCGCAGGGGCCCGGGAGAGCGACTCGCTCTCCCGGGCCCCTTTCGCATCACGGGTGCCGGGCCTACGCCAGGCGACGGACCGCCGCCTCCACCCGTTCGTCGGTCGCGGTGAACGCAATCCGTACGAACCGCTCGCCCGCGGCACCGTAGAACTCGCCCGGCGCGACGAGGATGCCGCGCTTCGACAGATCGGCGACCGTGTCCCAGCAGGGCTCGTCCCGGGTGGCCCACAGGTACAGCGAGGCCTCGCTGTGCTCGATCCGGAAGCCCGCGGCCTCGAACGCGGCGCGCAGCTTCGCCCGGCGGCGGGCGTAGCGCTCGCGCTGCTCCGCGACGTGCGCGGAGTCGCCGAGGGCGGCGACGGTGGCCGCCTGGACGGGCGCGGCCACCATCATCCCGCCGTGCTTGCGGATCTGCAGCAGCTCGCCGAGCACCGCGGCGTCACCGGCCAGGAACGCGGCGCGGTAGCCGGCCAGGTTGGAGCGCTTGGAGAGCGAGTGGACGGCGACGATGCCCTCGTACGAACCGCCGCAGACGTCCGGGTGCAGCACGGAGACCGGGTCGGCCTCCCAGCCCAGCTCCAGGTAGCACTCGTCGCTGAAGACCAGCACCCCGTGCTCACGGGCCCAGGCGACCGTGCGGCGCAGCTCGTCCACGGACAGGACACGGCCGGTGGGGTTGGACGGCGAGTTCAGCCAGAGCAGCTTCAGGCCCGTGGGGTCGAGCTCTGTCGGGTCGTCGTAGACGACGGGCTCGGCGCCGGCCAGCCGGGCGCCCACCTCGTAGGTCGGGTAGGCGAGGCGCGGGTAGGCGACCTTGTCGCCCGCGGTGAGGCCGAGCTGGGTCGGCAGCCAGGCCACCAGCTCCTTGGAGCCGACGATCGGGAGCACGTTCGCGTGGGCGATGCCCCGGGCGCCGAGGCGGCTCTCCGCCCAGCCGGTCAGGGCGTCGCGCAGCGCGGGCGTGCCCCACACCGTGGGGTAGCCGGGGCTGTCCGCGGCGTCGGTCAGCGCCCGCTGGACGATCGCCGGGACCGGGTCGACGGGGGTGCCCACCGACAGGTCGACGATGCCGTCCGGGTGGGCGGCCGCCGTGGCCTTGTACGGCTCGAGCCGGTCCCAGGGGAAGACGGGGAGACGGGAGGAGACTGCGCCCACGTGATCGCTCGCTCTCTTGTGCTGGCTCTTGTGCTGGGGTGGTCCGTCCGGGGTGCGGCACGTAGCACCGCGGCCCCGCACGGCGGAAGGCCGTACGGGGCCGCGGGCGGCTGCCGTCAGTGCTGCGGGTTGATGTCCGCCGGCAGCGCGGCGATGAAGGGGTGGTCCCGCTCGATCAGGCCGAGCTTGGAGGCTCCACCGGGCGAACCGAGCTCGTCGAAGAACTCGACGTTCGCCTTGTAGTAGTCCTTCCACTCCTCCGGGGTGTCGTCCTCGTAGAAGATCGCCTCGACCGGGCAGACCGGCTCACAGGCACCGCAGTCGACACATTCGTCCGGGTGGATGTACAAGGACCGGGAGCCCTCGTAGATGCAGTCGACGGGGCACTCCTCGATGCACGCCTTGTCCTTCACGTCGACACAAGGCTGCGCGATGACGTAGGTCACGCTGTCGTTCCTCCTCGGTAGGGCCAATCTCGCGCGGGAGCGCGGCGTCGTCGATGCCCACACCTAGTATCTCCCTCCCCGGGCACATGACGAACAAGAGGGGCGGGCAGAGCTGTGGAATTCACCACGGGCGGAAGACTGGAAGTCCGGATCACCGCGGCAGATGTGGGAAAAAGGGTCTCCGTGCGGCGACTGAACGACTCCGTCCGGTCCCCGGAACGGTTCACCGACACCGTCGGAGAGCTCGTCTCCTGGGAAGGCGGTGTGCTGCGGATCACTCGCAGGACTGGGGAAACCATTGAAATTCCCGAGCGGGCGCTCGTCGCGGGCAAGGTGGTGCCCGCCGCTCCGCCCCGCCGCCGGGGCCCGGCGGCCACGGTGCGCGAGCTGCAGGAGACCGCGGCGCGCGGCTGGCCCGCGCGGGAGACGGAGCGGCTGGGCGACTGGACCCTGCGGGCCGCGGGCGGCTTCACCGCCCGGGCCAACTCGGCGCTGCCCCTCGGCTCCCCCGGGCTGCCGCTGCCGGAGGCCGTGGACCGGGTCGCGGCCTGGTACCGGGAGCGCGGCCTGCCGGCCCGGTTCCAGATTCCCGCCGGTCAGGCCGAGGCTCTCGACGCCGAGCTGGCCGGGCGCGGCTGGACGGTCGAGCGGGGCGCACGGATCCTGACGGCCGCGCTCGCGCCGGTCGCCGACACCGGTGCCGACACGGGCGCGGTGCTGCTCTCCCGCGAGCCGGATGCGGAGTGGCTGGCCGTGTACGGGCCTGCCGAGGGCGGCGCAGAGGACGCGCGGGCGGTGCTCACCGGCGGGCAGTCGGTGTGGTTCGCGTCAGTGCCCGGCGCGGCCATCGGACGGTGCGTGGTCGACGGCCGGTGGGCCGGGTTCTCCGCGCTGGTGGTGGCCCCCGAGCAGCGTCGGCAGGGGCTGGGCGGGCTGATCATGGCCCGGCTGGCGCAACAGGCCCTGGACGAGGGCGCCTCGGCGGCGTATCTCCAGGTCAGAGCGGACAACGGCGGAGCCGGGGCGCTGTACGACAGGCTCGGTTTCACCACCCACCACGCCTACCACTACCGCCGCGAGCCGCGGCCGTAGTCACGGCCGCACCATGGAGGAGGGAGGCAGCCATGGACGACACCTCCCCCAGCTACCGCTGGGGGGACCCCCATCGCCGGCGGCGGTTCGCCGCGGCGGCCCGGGAGGAACGGCCCGACCTGGCGTTGCTGTGCCTGCTGGTCGAGCAGGAGGCGGCGGCCGGGGAGGAGGGCGGCGCCGAGCGCGCCGTCGACGAGGCGCAGATAGAACTGGACCGCCTCGCCGGGCTGCTGCCCGCGCTGCTGCGCGGGGCGGAGCCGCAGCGCTGGGCGGAGGCGCTCGCGGAGCTGCTGGGCGGGCGGTGCGGCTTCCACGGTGCGCCCGCCGACTACCGGCGCCTGGAGTCCTCGCTGCTGGGCGCGGTGCTGGCGCGGCGGCGCGGCCTGCCGATCCTGCTGTCGGTGGTGTGGATCGAGACGGCCCGCCGGGCCGGGGCGCCGGTGTACGGGGTGGCCCTGCCGGGGCACTTCGTGGTCGGCTTCGGGGACCCGTACGGCCACCACGTTCTGGTCGATCCGTTCGACGGGGGACGGATCCTGTCCGAGGACGACGCGGGGCTGCTGGTCGCCGGGGCGACCGGGGCGCCGCTGTCGCCGTCGATGTTCTCGCCGGCCGAGCCGCTGGACATCGTGCTGCGGGTGCTCAACAACATCCGCGCGTGGGCGGCGGCACGGCCGGAGCGGAGCGACGTTCAGCTGTGGGCGGTGGAGCTGGCGCTCCTCCTGCCCAGTCATCCGGCGCGGTTGCGCTTCGAGCGGGCGGAACTCCTCGTGGAGCGAGGGGATTTCGCGCGGGGCGCGCGCGAGATGGAGGAGTACGCGGAGGTCGTGGCGGTGGCGGACCCGACGGTGGCGGAGTCGGTCCGGCGCCGGGCGCTGGCCGCGCGGGCGATGCTGAACTGACGTCCGTCAGGGGCGCGGGGAACTGCGCGACCAGCCACGACGCGCCCGCAGTTGACGTCCCCGGGGCTTCGCCCCGGACCTCTGGGGTGGTGCGTCGGCTGCAGGCCGGCTGTGGCCGGTCGCGCAGTTCCCCGCGCCCCTTCGGGGCCCTACAGCCACCCCTTGTCCCGCGCAATGCGAACGGCCTCCGCGCGGTTCCGTGCCCCCGTCTTCTGGATGGCCGTGGACAGGTAGTTGCGGACGGTGCCGTTCGACAGGTGCAGCCGCGCGGCGAGTTCCGCGTTGGTCGAGCCGTCGGCCGAGGCCGTGAGGACCGCGCGCTCGCGGTCCGTCAGCGGGTTCGCGCCGTCCGCGAGGGCCGCCGCGGCGAGGGTCGGGTCGATGACCCGTTCCCCGCGCAGCACCCTGCGCAGTGCGTCCGCCAGCCGTGCCGCGGGCGCGTCCTTCACCAGGAAGGCGTCCGCGCCGGACTCCATCGCGCGGCGCAGATAGCCGGGGCGCCCGAAGGTGGTCAGGACGACCACCTTCAGCGCCGGAAGCTCGCGCCGCAGTACCGCGGCCGCCTCCAGGCCCGTCATGCCCGGCATCTCGATGTCCAGCAGGGCGACGTCGACGGGCGTGGCCCTGGCGGCGTCCAGCACCTCGTCGCCCCTGGCCACTTGGACGACCACGTCGATGTCGTCCTCCAGCCCGAGCAGCGCGGCCAGGGCTTCCCTGACCATGGACTGGTCCTCGGCGAGGAGTACGCGGATCTGCTGTGTCACACCGACAGGGTAGGCGGCCGGGGCTCCGCCCTGCGCGAGAGCGGGACGTACGCCCGCAGCCGGAAGCCTCCGTGCGGTGCCGGGTCCGTCTCCATTCGCCCGTCGGCCAGCGCCAGGCGCTCCGTCAGGCCGGTCAGGCCGTTGCCGTACGGGCCGCCGGGGCCGTGCCCGTCGTCGGTGACCGTGAGGCAGAGTTCGTCGCCCTGCTCCGCGACGGTCACCTCGCAGCGGCGGGCCCCGCTGTGCCGCACCACGTTGGTCACCGCCTCCCGCAGCGCCCAGGCCAGGGCGCCCTCCGTGTCGGGCGCGAGGTCCGGGTGGTGGGCGGGCGCCCCGGCGAGGTCGACGGCGATGCCGGCCGCGGCCAGGGCGGTGCGGGCTCCGGCGAGTTCGGCCTCCAGGGTGGGGCGGCGAAATCCGCTCACCGCCTCCCGGACGTCCACCAGGGCCTGCCGGCTGACCCTTTCGATGTCAGCGACCTGTTGCGCGGCCTTCTCGGGGTGCTCCGGGAGCATCCGCCCGGCGAGCTCGCTCTTGAGCGTGATGAGGGAGAGCGAGTGCCCGAGCAGGTCGTGCAGGTCCCGGGCGAGCCGCAGCCGTTCCTCGTTCGCGGCGAGGTGGGCGACGGTCGCCCGTGCCTCGCGCAACTCCCGCATGGTGCGGCCCATCTGCATCACGGCGATCATCGCGGCGCCGCCCAGGAAGGTGGGCAGCACGAGCAGCAGCACCTCGACGGTGGCCGCGTGCTCAAACATGCCGAGCAGGAAGACGGTGAGCGAGACGAACGGGACGGACCGCAGCGACCACTTCAGCGGCAGCATCACGCCGCTGGAGATGGAGACGTACACCAGCAGGACCGTCCACGCCCCGCCCAGCGTCAGCGCCAGGGTCAGCGCGAGGACGTACAGCCCGCCGAGCAGGGCGATCCGCCGGAGTGTGTCGCCCTTGGGCCGCGGGGCGAGGACGAGGTAGAAGTAGCCGGCCACGAAGGCGACCAGGCCGATCCAGCCGAGGTGGACGGCGAGTTGCGTGTGCCTTCCGCTCCTCAGGTCGTCCACTGCGTAGTACAGGTACGACATGTAGAGGAACGTCCAGCAGGCCTTGATCAGCAGATGGCGCCAGTCCTCCGGCGCCTTGCCGACCCGGGCGAAGGGGCTCTCTGCGACCTTTCCCATGGGGTCGTTGTGCTCGTTCATGCTCGCAGTCTCCCCGTCGCCGCCCGGGCCGATAACTGACACTCCGTCAGGACTTGTGCGTGTCCTTGCGGTACAGCCAGGCGGCGGCACCCGCGAAGAGCGCACCGTAGGCGACCATCAGGGCCACGTCCTTCGCGTGCGGGGCGTGGCCCTGCTCGATGGCCTGGCCGAGCGCCGCGTAGGCGTGGGTGGGCACCCACTCCGCTATCTTCTGCACCCAGTGCGGGAAGGTCGCGGTCGGCATCCACAGGCCGCCCAGGATCGACAGGACGAAGTACACGATGAACGTGACGGGACGCACGGCGTCACCGGTGACGAGGTAGCCGATCGCCACGCCCAGCGCGGCGAAGACGATGCTGCCCGCCCAGATGACCCCGGTCAGCGCGAACCACTGCCAGACCCCGTCGAAGCGCACGTTCTTCACGGCAGCGGCGACGATGAACACGACGACGATCGACGGCAGCGACACGACGGCCGCCGAGGCGACCTTCGCCGTCACATAGCCGCGGCCCGGCAGCGCGGTGAGGCGCAGCTGGCGGACCCAGCCCTTCTCGCGCTCCTTGGCTATCCGCTCGCTATTGCCCACCAGGACGGCGGTGATCGCGCCGAAGGAGGCCATGGAGACCATCATCAGCAGCGGGAGCGTCAGGTGGGTGCCCTTGACGAGCTCCTCGGTGCTCGCGCCGCCCGCGATCACCGTGTAGAGGATCGCCGGGTAGGCGACCGAGAAGAACATGAACCTCTTGTTGCGCAGTGTGCGCGTGATTTCGAGCTTGATCAGGGTGTTCATCGGGCTGCCTCTTCGGCGGTCGCGGCTTCGGTGATGGCGATGAAGGCCTGCTCCAGGCCGAGGCCCGCGACCTCGAGGTTGCGGGGGAAGAAGCCGAGCCCGTAGAGCGCGTGCACGGTGGAGTCGGCGTCGTGGGACTGGATGCGGACGGTACGGCCCGATATCTCCAGGTTGGCGAGGAAGGGCAGTTCGCGCAGGGCGGCCTCGTTGATCGGCCCCTCCAGGTCGAAGACGATGCGCCGGGCGCCGGCCTTCGCCTTGATCTCGGCCGCCGAGCCGTCCGCGAGGACCCGGCCGCGGTGCAGCACGATCACGCGGTCGGCGATCGCGTCGGCCTCCTCCAGGTAGTGGGTGGCGAAGAGCACCGCCCGGCCCTCGTTGGCCTGTTCGCGCATCACGGCCCAGAAGGCCTGGCGGGCCGAGACGTCCATGCCGGTCGTCGGCTCGTCGAGCACGATCAGCTCGTTGGCGCCCGCGGTCGCGAGCGCGAAGCGCACGCGCTGCTCCTGGCCGCCGGAGAGCTTGTTGACCATGCGGTCGGCGATCTCCTCGACGCCCGCGTTCTTCATCACGCGGTCGACCGGGTAGGCGCGCGGGTGCAGGTCGCAGGCGAGCTTCACCAGCTCGCGGACCTTCACGTCCTCCATCAGGCCGCCGCTCTGCAGCATCGCGCCGACCTTGCCCTGCGCGATGGCCTGCTGCGGGGTCGTCCCGAAGAGCCGGACCCGGCCCGCGTCGGGATTGCGCAGCCCGAGCAGCAGGTCGAGGGTGGACGACTTGCCCGCGCCGTTGGGGCCGAGCAGGGCGACGGTTTCGCCCGGGTGGAGTTCGAGGTGGAGATCGGCCACGGCCTTGACACTGCCGTAGGACTTGCTGACGTTGTCGAAACTGACCACGGGGGCGCCGCCGGTGCGGCGCCCGTCCCCCGTGAACGTTGCTGTAGTGGTCATGCCGACCATCATCCCCGGCCGCGAGCGGCACCTGCAGTGTCGGTCGTCGTGAACCGGGGATGACAGATGTCATGGGGCCGCGCCCTGGCGCCCCGTAAGGGGCGCGGGGAACTGCGCGCTCAGCCACGACGCACCCGCAGTCGATGCGCCCCGGGGCTTCGCCCCGGACCCACCAAGGTTGTGCTTCAGCTGCGGGCCGTCGGTGGCTGGTCGCGCAGTTCCCCGCGCCCCTTACGGGGCGCTCAGCTCCCGTTGACCGCGATCGTGGCGATGCGGTCGGCCGGCGTCTTGCCGCGCAACGCCTTGCCGAGGGCCCCGGCGACGTCCTGCGGCATGACCGGCTTCTTCGTGCCGTCGCCGCGCTGGATCAGGACGCCGTTGAACGCGCTCCCGTACAGCTCCTTGAGCGCCTCCAGGTCGTAGCTCTCGACGAGCTTGCCGTTGACCTCCTTGACGGAAAGGATCTTCGGCAGCGAGCGGTCCGGACCGAACTGGATCTTGTGCGCCGGGTCCGTCTGCACGGTGACCAGACCGGACATCGCGGGCTCCGCGAAGTCCTTCATCATCCGGTCGACCTCGGCGTTGCTCACCTTCGGCTGCTGGCCGGAGGAACTGGGCAGCGCCACCGGCTTGTCCGGGCCGCCGGCCACCCGGGCCTTGTACGCGTCCGAGATGACCTGCACCGATTTGTCCATGTCCAGGCCCTCGTGCGCCTTGCCGTAGACGGCGACGGCCTTGCCCGGCTCGAACTTGATGGTGCCGTCGCCTGCCGCGCCCGTCTCGCCGGACAGCGCCTTGAGCGCGGAACCGATCTTCTCCTCGTCCGCGATCACGGTGGGCTCGGCCTTGCGGGAGCCGCCGAAGAGCGAGCCGATGACGGTGAGCGGGTTGTAGTCCCGCCCGGACACGGACCGCACGGTGGCCTGGGTGTCGATGGACAGGCCCGCCACGGACGGCTTGAGCTGCGCCGTCCTGCCGCCGACCGTGACCTGGAGCGGAGCGCCGGCCCGGCTGCCCAGGGCGGAGTCGAGCTTCTGCACGGCCGCCTCCTTGGAGGAGCCGCCGATGTCGACGCCGAGCACGGTGGTGCCGTTGGGCACGTCCGCGTGGTCCATCAGCAGGCCGGCGGCGTACGCGACGCCGACCAGGCCGACGATGCCGCCGCCCAGCAGGACGAGCCGCGAGCGGCCGCCGCCCTTCTTCGCGGGCGCGCTCTTCTTCGCCTTCGCCGCGGGCGCGGCCTTCTTGTCCTCGCTCTTGGGCGCGGGCGGGGGCGGCGGGACCTGCGTCTTGGGCTTGGGCACCGACATGCGGGGCGCGCCGCTGTCTATCGGAGGCTTCGGCCCCTGTCCGGCCGCCGGGGGCACGGCGGCGGGCACGCCGCTGACCAGCGTCTCGCTGGACGGAGCCGGAACGCTTCCGCCGCCCTTGCCGCCCTTGGGGCCGCGCTTCTTCTTGGAGGGCGGCGCCTGCGGGGTCAGCGGGGCGCCCTCGCCGGGCACGGCCGCGGGGAACTGCTGCGTGGCACCGGCACCGGATGCGGCGGCCGCCGCGCCCGCCGCCGGGCCGACGCGCTCCCAGGAGCCCTTGCCGCCGGCCGCGGGGGCGGCGGGCGCGGGCACGGTTCCCGTCGTCGAGGAACCGCCGGGCCAGTCGTCGGCCTGACCGACCGGCTGCTGCCACGGCGTCGCACCGGTGGTGGACGGGTCGCCCGGCACGGGCATGGTGCCGGTGGTCGAGGAACCGCCGGGCCAGTCGTCGATCTGGCCGACCGGCTGCTGCCACGGCGTCGCACCGGTCGTCGACGGATCGCCCGGGAAGGGCATGGTGCCCGTCGTGGACGGGTCACCGGGAACGGGCAGGGAACCCGTCGTCGAAGAACCGCCCGGCCAGTCGTCGGCCTGACCGACCGGCTGCTGCCACGGCGTCGCACCCGTCGTCGACGGATCGCCGGCCATGGGGGCGGGGCTGCCGCCCGGCGCAGGCCAGTCGTCGGCGGCCTGGCCGTTCGGCCACGGCGTCGCACCGGTGGTGGACGGGTCACCGGCCATGGGCGCGGCGCCCGTGCCCATGCCCGCACCGGCGGTGCCGTCCGTGGCGGGGCCGCCCACGTACGGGGCGTCGCCCGAGCCCACGGAGCGGCCCGGCGCGCCCTTCTCCCACAGCGAGCCGCTGCTCATGCCGGCGGGCGGGCCGCCGCGCCACGGGGCGGCCGAGCCGGGGGCACCGCGCTTCGGCAGCGGCGGCCTGTCGCCCTGTGCCGCCGCCGGGGCGGCCGGTGTCCGGGGCGCGGGCCGCGGCGCAGGGGCCGGGGCGGGGGCCGGAGCAGGCGCGGGGGCGGCAGGGGCGCCGCCCGCGGACCCCTTGCGGGGCGCGAACCAGTCGCTGGTCCTGTCAGCGGCCTTCTCCGCCGCCGGCTCCGCCGCGGCGGGCGCCTCGGGGGCGGCCGGGGCGGGAACGGCCGGAGCGGCCTTGGCGGCGGGCGCGGCGGGCGGGCCCTCGTCCTCGCCGCCCCCGGCGACGGGGGTGCGCATGACGACGGGCGGGATGGGCCGCGAGCCCGGGATGTTGATACGGATCCGCGTCGTCAGCGTGGTCTCGGTCAGCTTCGGCTCGTCCGGCCCGGCAGCCGCGGCCGCACCGTCCGTGCCGGGGCCGGATGCGGTCCCGTACGGCGGCGTGCCCGAGGGGTAGGCGGTGGCTCCGCCTCGACCCTGGGGCGTGGAGGACGAACTGTCAGATTCACGGCTCAAAGCAGGTTCTCCCGGTTACTCTTTGCCGCCCTCGTTGACCTCGCTCGGGGTCACCCATCGCCGGAGGCCAGGGGGAGGCTCGGCGGCGCGCACCACCATACTGGGCACCACGGGCGCGTATTTGACGACCGCCGGATCAGGCCACGGACCGGGCGAGCGGCAATCGCACCGTCGTCAGGCCGAAATGGTCACGTCACTTGCCAAGTCGGGCCGCAGGCCCGCCCGGTTGCGGCAGTCTCGGGAGCGTGGCGCACATCACAGCCACGATCATCCCGCCCAGCAGGAAAACGTAGGAGCCGATTCCCGCCCCGAACAGGAAGTCGCCTTCCGGCCGGGTGGTCGAGAGCATCAGCACGGCGACGAGCCAGCCGGCGCCGGGTGCGGCCCCGCCGACCCGGGTGCCGGTGGCCGTCAGGCCGCCGTAGCAGAGTCCCGCGATACCGAGCAGGGCGAGCAGCAACCCTGCGGGGAACCAGCCGCCTTGGACGAGCGACCCGGCGACGCCGACGGCGAATCCGAGGACCGCCAACAGGACATACGCCGCGAGGCGCCCGAAACTGGGCGGAGTGACAAGGCCGTTCATGCGTCCACTCCTGCGAAGAGGTCGTGCTCCCGGCCGCCCTCGACGCCGGGTCTGCCCTTGACGAGCCGGTAGTACTCGCACGGGAAGAGCGGCTGGCCCAGGTCGTTCGAGAGGGCGAAGAAGGGGCCGTCCACGGCGATCTGCGTGGCATGGGCCCGCATCGCGGCCGACTTGGCGGGCGCGTACGCAGCGGTGTCGATTTCGGCGGAGACCTCCGCATCCGGCAGCACACCGGGCACATCGGACGCGGTGGCGATGCCGGGGAAGAGGTTCTCCGTGCCCAGGGCCCGCAGCCGGGCGAAGCCCTCCTCGACGACGGAGAGCGGAACGCAGTTCCAGTAGACCTTGGCGATCGCGTGCGGCTCGCCGAGGTCGCGGCGGAAGTCCGGCTCGGCCGCCAGCTCGGCGGCGCGCATGGCGACGCGGTGGGCCTGGATGTGGTCGGGGTGGCCGTAGCCGCCGTCCGGGTCGTAGGTGACGAGCACTTGCGGCCGCACCTCGCGAATCACCTCAACGAGGGATGCGGCGGCCTCGTCCACGTCGGCCCGCCAGAAGCACCCGGGGTGCTCGTTCTGCGCGGAGGCCATCATCCCGGAGTCGCGGTAGCGCCCGGGGCCGCCGAGGAGGCGGTGGTCGGTGACGCCCAGCTCCTTCATCGCGGCGGCGAGTTCGCCCTGCCGGTGGGCGCCGAGGGTGTCGTCCCGGTCCGCGGCGAGGTGCGCCAGGTCCGGCGGGATCACCTCGCCCTCCTCGCCGAGCGTGCAGGTCACCAGGGTGACGTGGGCGCCCTCGGCGGCGTACTTGGCCATGGTCGCGCCGTTGTTGATCGATTCGTCGTCCGGGTGCGCGTGCACCAGGAGCAGCCGGCGGCCGGGAAGGTCGGTCATGGCTCCAGACTACGAGCCGCGGCGGCCCGCCGGGGAGCGGGCCCGTACACCGCGGGTCACAACTTGAAGCTGCTGATCATTCCCGTGATGCTCGTCGTCAGCTGGCGGATGGTCGGCCCGAACGAGGAGCTCGACAGGTAGAAGCCCAGCAGCATGCAGAGCACGGCGTGGCCGGTCTTCAGTCCGGACTTCTGGACCAGCAGGAAGACGACGATCGCCAATAGCACCACCACGGAGATCGAGAGTGCCAAGGCGGTTCACCTCCAGGTACACGCGGTCGGGTCGGACGAAGGCATGCTCGGGCGGGACACGGCGCGGGTGATGCCGAAGACATACCCACGGTGCGCGAGCGATCATAACTTTCCGTGCCCTCGCATGACTCGGTGCACGGAAGCAAACCCGGGGCGCACGGCGAGTTCTCGCCGTTCCGAACGTGCCCGGTGGTACGGGCCGTAGGCTCGCGCACATGACCGGACTGCCCTCGTTCCCCCGTCAGCACGCCCGCACACAACGCTTCTCCCTCGGTGCGCCACGGTCGTTCTCCGTGTCGCCCGACGGCACGCGTGTCGTCTTCCTGCGCTCGCGTTCCGGTACGGACCGGGCGAACGTCCTGTGGGTGCTCGATCCGGAGACGGGCCGGGAGTACCCGGCGGCGGATCCCGCCGTCCTGCTGGGCGGTTCCGCCGAGGAGCTGTCCGCCGAGGAGCGGGCGCGGCGCGAGCGCACCCGCGAGGGGTCGGCGGGGGTCGTGGGGTACGCGGTGGACGACGCCGCGGAGTTGGCCGCCTTCACCCTCTCGGGGCGGCTCTTCGTTGCCGAGCTGCGCAGCGGCACCGCCCGCGAACTGGACGCCCCCGGCCCGGTGATCGACCCGCGGCCCTCCCCCGACGGCCGCCGGGTGGCCTATGTCTCCGGCGGCGCCCTGCGGGTGACGGAGGCGGACGGCAGCGGCGACCGGGCGCTGGCCGAGCCGGACGGTCCCGGAGTCGCCTGGGGGCTCGCCGAGTTCGTCGCGGCCGAGGAGATGCACCGCTTCCGCGGCTTCTGGTGGTCCCCGGAGGGCGATGCCCTGCTGGCCGCCCGCACCGACGACGGGCCCGTGCAGCGCTGGTGGATCGCCGACCCGGCGAACCCGGGCCGCGAGCCCGCCGAGGTCGCCTACCCGGCGGCCGGCACGCCCAACGCCGAGGTGACGCTGTCCCTGCTGCGCCTGGACGGCACCCGGACGGACATTGCGTGGGACCGGGACCGCTACCCCTACCTCGCGCGGGTGCACTGGTCGGCGGATGGCCCGCCGCTGCTGCTCGTCCAGGCGCGGGACCAGCGCTCCCAGGCGTATCTGACGGTGGACCCGGGCACGGGCGGCACACAGGTGCTGCACACGGAAGAGGATCCGAAGTGGCTTGAATTGTTCGTCGGAGTGCCCGCCTGGACCCCCGACGGCGAGCTGGTGCGCATCGCCGACCGGGACGGCGCGCGGGTGCTGCTGGTCGGCGACCGGGCGCTGACCGGGCCGCAGTTGCACGTGCAGTCCGTGCTGGACGTCGCCGCCGACGGCGTGCTCGTCACCGCGTCCGCGGGGCCGGAGGCGGCGGACGACGAGACGGGCGAGATGCACGTGTACCGGGTCGACGAGCGAGTCGACGGGGAGGGCGTGGTGCGGCTCTCGGCGGAGCCGGGCCGGCACTCGGCCGTGCGGTCGGGTGCGGTGACGGTGCTCGTCTCGGTGTCGATGGAACGCCCGGGGACGCAGGTGCGGGTGCTGTGCGACGGCAAGCAGACCGCCGTCGTGCCCTCCTACGCCGAGACGCCGGTGCTCGCCACGCGCGCCCGGCTCACCCGCGCGGGCTCCCGCCGCATTCCGTGCGCGGTCGTGCTGCCCTCCGGTTACCGGGACGGCGACGGGCCGCTGCCGGTGCTGATGGACCCGTACGGCGGTCCGCACGGGCCTCGGGTGGCCGCGGCGCACAACGCCCATCTGACCTCGCAGTGGTTCGCCGACCAGGGCTTCGCCGTGGTGGTCGCCGACGGCCGCGGCACCCCGCACACCTCCCCCGCGTGGGAGAAGGCCGTCCACGAGGACTTCGCGGGCGTCACTCTGGACGACCAGGTCGAGGCGCTGCACGCGCTCGCCGCGGAGTACCCGCTGGACCTGACCAGGGTCGCCATCCGCGGCTGGTCGTACGGCGGTTACCTGGCCGCCCTCGCGGTGCTGCGCCGCCCCGACGTCTTCCACGCGGGCGTCGCGGGCGCCCCGGTCACCGACTGGCGGCTGTACGACACCCACTACACCGAGCGCTATCTGGGGCACCCGGGCGAGCGGCCGGAGGTGTACGCCCGCAACTCCCTCGTCACGGACGGCGGCCTGTCCCAAGTGGCGCAGCAGCACCGGCCGTTGATGATCATTCACGGCCTGGCGGACGACAACGTCGTCGCCGCGCACACCCTGCGACTCTCCTCGGCACTGCTCGCGGCGGGCCGTCCGCACGAGGTGCTGCCGCTGTCCGGGGTGACGCACATGACCCCGCAGGAACAGGTCGCGGAGAACCTGCTGCTGCTCCAAGTCGACTTCATCAAGCGATCTTTGGGCCTGCGGCAGCCGTAGCCCCGTAAGGGGCGCGGGGAACTGCGCGACAAGCCCCCACCGGGCCCGCAGTCGAAGCACCACCCCAGGGGTCCGGGGCGAAGCCCCGACACCCTCGACTGCGGGCGCGTCGTGGCCGATCGCGCAGTTCCCCGCGCCCCTTACGGGGCGCCTACGGCGCGCCGGCGCCGCGTGGCGGAGGTCCGCCGGG
>NZ_JBSFWU010000109.1:0-24358 GCF_053594995.1 Streptomyces sp. NPDC002536 | reverse complement strand
CCAGCTACCTCCCCCAGCTACCGCTGGGGGTGCCCCCAGGAGGTACCCCCAGCGGTAGCTGGGGGAGTGCTTCGGCTGCGGACGTGTCGTGGTTGCTCGCGCAGTTCCCCGCGCCCCTGACCGGGGCGCCCCCTACGGGGCGGTGAGCCGACCGTCCGTCATGGTCAGCACCCGGTCCGCCCGGCCCAGCAGCCCGCGGTCGTGGGTGACCAGCACCGTCGCCGTGCGATGCCGCCGCGTCACCTCGGCCAGCAGGGCCGTCACCTGCTCGCCCCGCTCGTGGTCCAGTGCCGACGTGGGCTCGTCCACCAGCAGCACGGACGGCCCGGTGCACAGCGCACGGGCGATGTTCACGCGCTGCCGCTCGCCCCCGGACAGCTGGTGCGGGCGGCGGCGCCGCTCGGCCGCGTCCAGACCGACCGACTCCAGCAGCTCCTCGGCCTGCGCGCGGGCGGCCCGGACATTGCCGCCGCGCAGGTGCTCGACCGCCAGCAGCTGCTCCACGGCCGTCAGCGACGGCAGCAGGTTCGCCTGCTGGAAGACGATGCCGACCTGCTCCCGCCGCAGCCGCGTCCGCTCCCGCTCGCCCAGGTCCGCCGTGTCCCGGCCGGCCACGACGACCCGGCCCGCGTCCGGGCGCAGCAGCGTGGCGGCCACCGCCAGCAGGCTGGACTTCCCCGAGCCGGACGGGCCCACGACGGCCACGAGCTCGCCCGGCGCCACGGCCAGCGAGACCGCGTCGAGCGCGGTGAGCGTGCGGTCGCCGTCGGGGTAGGTGAGGGTGACGGACTCCAGGGCGAGGGCCGTGGCAGTGGTCGTGGTCGTGGCGGTCATCGGGCGGCCCCCAGGGCGGTCAGCGGGTCGACGGAGGTGATGCGGCGTACGGCGAGCACGGAACCGGCCAGGCCCAGCAGCACCATCGCCGCCACCGGGACGGCCACCGTGGCCGCGCCCAGCTCGAAGGGCACGGCGGCGGAGGCCAGCCATCCGCCCACGACCCCGGCCGTGCCGCCCAGCGCCGTTCCCGCGACCAGCACGGCCAGTGCCTGGGCGAGGGCGTCGCGCACGAGGTAGCCGCTGCTCGCCCCGACCGCCTTCAGCACGGCGATGTCCGGGCGGCGCTGCACGGTCCACACCGTGAAGAAGGCCCCCACGACGAGCGCGCTCACCACGAACAGGAAGCCCTGCACCATCTGCAGCGTGCCGTGCTCGGCGGCGTACCCGTCGATCCCGTCCAGGGCGTCGGCGAGCGGCACGGCCTCGGTGGTGCGGGCCGCCGTCCCTGCCGGCTTGCCGCCGCCGGTGACGGCGAGCGCGGTCGGCTGCTGCTGGTGGGAGACCCGCTGCCAGGCGGGGAGCGTGGTCCAGACGCTGGGCGCGTGACCGTGGCTGCGGTCGGCGGTCAGCCCCGAGACGGTCAGCTGCTCGGTGCCGAGGGTGACGGTGTCGCCGATGTGCAGGCCGCTGTCGCGGGCCAGGCGCTCGCTCACGGCCACCGAGCCGTCGCCGGGCGCCGACCCGCGGACGAGAGCGGGGCGCAGCCGCTCGGAGGTGCCGAAGACGCTCACGGACGAGGCCTTGCCGTGCGCCGTCAGCCGGGTCATCGCCACGCCCAGCGGCTCGGCCGACGTCACGCCGGGCGCGGCGCGCCAGGCGGCGGCCTGCGGGCCGTCCACGGTGCTGTTGGTGAACGACACCTCCGGCGCGGCCCCGGCGGGGGCGCCGAAGACGATCCGGTCCGCCGGCAGCCCCGCGACCGCGGACGTGGCCTCGCGGGCCAGGCCGCCGGTCAGCCCGTAGAGGAAGACCACGAGCGTGGTGATGAGTGCGACGACCGTGCCCATCAGGGCGAACCGCCCCCGGGCGAAACGGATGTCGCGGAGTGCGACGAACACGAAGAGGACCTTTCCGGTCTTGGACGGTGGATGTCTCCACCGTCGCGTGCGCGCGCTCCCGGCGGTATCGGGAAGGGGAGTGGTCCGGAAATCAACCGAAGGGTTGACGCTCCCGGTGGAAAGCGCCCGGGCAGGAGGCCCGTACGCTCGATGGGGTGAGCAGAACCAGCCCCCCGCCCGCGCCCGCGGCTCCCGACGTGCCCTCGCTGCGGGTGGTCCGGTTCGCCGTGCACACCGCGTTCTACGCGCTGCTCGCCGTGGCCCTGGGGCCCGCCCTGCTGGGGGAGGAACCGGCGCTCGTCCTGCTGCCGGGCGCGGTGCTGGCCGCGGTGTACGCGGCCGGGGTCGTCCGGCACCGGGACCGTCCCATGCCGTGGCTGATCGCCGTCACCGCCCTGTGGCTGGTGCTGCTGGCGATGGACCCGCGCTCCTGCTACGTCGCCTTCCCGCTCTTCTTCCTCTACCTGCACGTCCTGCCGGTGCGCCGGTCGCACCCCGCGATCGCCGCGGCGACCGCCGCCATCGTGGCCGCGCAGGCCGCGGCGCCCGGCGGCCTCACCGCGGCCAAGGTGATCGGCCCGGTGGCCGGCGCCGCGGTCGCGATCATGACCGGGTACGGCTACGCCGCGCTGTACCGCGAGAGCCAGAAGCGGCAGCGCCTGATCGACGACCTGGTGCGCACGCGCGACGAACTCGCCGCCGCCCAGCGCGAGGCGGGCCGCCTCGCCGAGCGGCAGCGGCTCGCCCGCGAGATCCACGACACCCTCGCCCAGGGCCTGTCCAGCATCGTCCTGCTCGCCCGCGCCGCCGAGACGGCGCCCGGCGCGGCGGCCCGCGCCCGGGTCCGCGAGATCGGCCGCACCGCCGCGGACAACCTCGCCGAGGCCCGGCGCTTCGTCCAGGCCCTCACCCCGCCCGCCCTGGAGGACGCCCCGCTGCCCGAGGCCCTGCGCCGCACCACCGCACGCACCGTGCCGGGCGCCGTCTTCCGCGTGGACGGCGAGCCCTGCCCGCTGCCCGTCGAGACCGAGGTGGCCCTGCTGCGCCTGACCCAGGAGGCCCTCGCCAACGTCGCCCGCCACGCCCGCGCCGAGCACGCCGCGGTGACCCTGGCCTATCTGGACGGCCAGGTGGCCCTGGACGTGTACGACGACGGCGTGGGCTTCGTCCCCGGCGAGGTCCCGTCCGACGGCCGCCGCACGTTCGGCCTGCACGGCATGCACGAGCGCATCGCGGAACTGGGCGGCACCCTGACGGTGGAGTCGGCCCCGGGCGAGGGGACGGCGGTGGCGGCGGTGGTTCCGGTGGGTTCCGCTGCCGGGGTGCAGGCCGTCGCGCCGGGGAGGGTGGCCGCATGAGCGTCGTCGCTCCAGTCCGGGTCCTGCTCGTCGACGATCACCCCGTCGTCCGCCGTGGCCTGCGCGCCATGGTCGACGAGCTGCCCGACGTCGAGGCCGTCGGCGAGGCGGCCGACGGCGCCGAGGCGCTGCGGCTGCTCGACGCGCTCGGTGCGGGCGCCCGCCCGGACGTCGTCCTCATGGACCTCCAGATGGGCGCGGGCATGCACGGCGTCGAGGCCACCCGGCACATCACCGCCCTGCCCTCCCCGCCCGCCGTGCTGATCCTCACCACCTACAGCACCGACGCCGACATCCTCGCCGCCGTCGAGGCGGGCGCCACCGGGTACCTGCTCAAGGACGCGCCGCCCGAGGACGTCGCCGCCGCCGTGCACGCCGCGGCCCGGGGCGAGACCGTCCTCGCCCCGCCGGTCGCGGCCCGCCTGCTCGGCCGGGTGCGCTCCGGAGGGCGGCCCACCCTCTCACCCCGTGAGACCGAGATCCTGGGACTCCTGGCCGAGGGCCTGGCCAACCGGCAGATCTCCCGCCGCCTGTTCATCAGCGAGGCGACGGTCAAGACCCACCTCGTGCACATTTACGGAAAGCTCGGCGTGGACAGCCGCACGGCGGCGGTGACGGCGGGCCTGGCGGCCGGGTTGATCCGCCCCGTCTGACGGGTGCGAGAATCGTGGCGAACGCCCACGAGCACAGGGAGCACCGCACATGGCACCGGCCGTCCCCACGACGATGGACCGACCGCACTTCATCGGCATCGGCGGCGCCGGCATGTCGGGCATCGCCAAGATCCTCGCCCAGCGCGGTGCGGCCGTCGCGGGCAGCGACGCCAGGGAGTCGGCGACGGCCGAGGCGCTGCGCGCCCTGGGCGCGACGGTGCACATCGGGCACGCCGCGGAGCACCTCGCCGAGGACGCCACCTGCGTGGTCGTCTCCAGCGCCATCCGCGCCGACAACCCCGAGCTGGCCGCCGCCGCCGAGCGCGGCATCCCCGTCGTGCACCGCTCGGACGCGCTGGCCCGCCTGATGGACGGCCTGCGCCCGATCGCCGTCGCCGGCACCCACGGCAAGACGACCACGACGTCGATGCTGGCCGTCTCCCTCGGCGCGCTGGGCCTGGCGCCCTCGTACGCCATCGGCGGCGACCTGGCCGGCCCCGGCACCAACGCCGCGCACGGCAGCGGCGAGATCTTCGTGGCCGAGGCGGACGAGAGCGACCGCAGCTTCCACAAGTACGCGCCCGAGGTCGCGATCATCCTCAACGTGGAGCTGGACCACCACGCCAACTACGCGTCGATGGAAGAGATCTACGAGTCCTTCGCGACGTTCGTCGGCCGCATCCGCCCCGGCGGCACGCTCGTCGTCGCCGCCGACCAGGACGGCGCCCGCGAGCTGACCCGGCGCATCGACCGCCAGGACATCGAGGTCGTCACCTACGGCGAGTCCGAGGACGCCGACGTCCGCGTCCTCAAGGTCACCCCGCGCGGCCTGACCAGCGAGGTCACCGTCGACCTCAAGGGCCGCACGCTCACCTTCGGCGTCTCCGTCCCCGGCCGCCACTACGCGCACAACGCGGTCGCCGCCCTCGCGGCCGGTGCCGCCCTCGGCATCCCGGCGGACGATCTCGCCCCGGCCCTCGGCAAGTTCACCGGTGTGGGCCGCCGCCTGCAGCTCAAGGGCGAGGCGAACGGCGTCCAGGTGATCGACTCCTACGCCCACCACCCCACCGAGATGACCGCCGACCTGGAGGCCATCCGCGGCGCCGCCGCCGGCTCCCGCGTCCTCGTCGTCTTCCAGCCGCACCTCTTCAGCCGCACCCAGGAACTCGGCACCGAGATGGGCCAGGCCCTCGCCCTCGCCGACTCCTCCGTGGTCCTGGACATCTACCCGGCCCGCGAGGACCCGGTCCCCGGCATCACCAGCGCCCTGATCATCGACGCCGCCCGCGCCGCGGGCGCCGAGGTCCGCCCCGAGTCCGACATGGCGGCGATCCCCGAGGTGATCGCGGGAATGGCCCGCCCCGGCGATCTCGTTCTCACGATGGGCGCGGGCGACGTCACGGACCTCGGTCCGAAGATCCTGGCCCGCCTGGAGAGCTGAGCCGAGAGAGGACACGGCCGATGACGTACGAGGTCGAGAAGCCGGACGAGCAGTGGCGCGCGGAGCTGACCCCCGCGGAGTACCAGGTGCTCCGCCGGGCCGGCACCGAGCCCGCGTTCCGCGGCGAGTACACCGACACGAAGACGGAAGGCGTCTACGCCTGTCGCGCGTGCGGCGCCGAACTCTTCCGCTCCACCGAGAAGTTCGAGAGCCACTGCGGCTGGCCGAGCTTCTACGACCCGAGGGACTCGTCGGCCGTCGAACTCGTCGAGGACCGCTCCCACGGCATGCTCCGCACGGAGGTGCGCTGCGCGCGCTGCGGCTCGCACCTGGGGCACGTCTTCGAGGGCGAGGGCTACCCGACGCCGACGGACCAGCGGTACTGCATCAACTCGATCTCGCTGCGGCTGGTGCCGGCGGAGGGGTGACGTTCGCTGAGCGACTACAGCAGCTGGGCTGATGTGACGCGCCGAATTCGCGAAGCCCACCCCGGAATCTCCGATACGGAGTGGGAGGCACGCAAGCAGGAGGCGCGCACCGTGACCGAAGCGTATGCGCTCGGACGGCGCGCCTCGCGCAGGCTCGGGCCGGAGACGCCGTCGGAAGGCTGAGCCCGGCGAAGCCGGCCTCACCCCGGCTTCAGTTCGCTCATGCCCTTGCGCAGGTCGTCCACGTTCATGACCGGGTGCACCTCGACCTCGGCCTCCAGCTCCAGGAACAGCGTCTCCACGAGGCCGGGGAGCTGTGACGGGTCCTGCAGGTCGAAGACGAAGAGGCACGAGCGGCCGCCGTCCATCGTGGTGAAGTAGGCCGCTTCGGGGCGGAGCTTGTCCAGCATCGTTTGTATGTGCTCGGGCATGGTGCCGTTTCTGATCGCCTCGTTCGCGGTGTGGGTGTCCAGGCGGGCCCTGAGGAGCGTACGCATGATCCTCACCCCTTCGTGGTGTGATCGCGTCACTTTCAGGGTCCGTCCCCTTGCACCCGGGTGCAAACCTGGTCAGCGCAGCACCGCCGCCGTCTCCGGCGGCAGCCGCAGTGTGCCGTCCGCGCCGGGCGGGCCGACGGGCCGCCAGGAGGCGACGACCTCGCGTGCTGCCACGTTCAGCTCCGCCGGCCGGTCGCCCAGGTTGACCGCGACCTCGTACCGGCTGCGCCGGAAGTGGACGAGCGGGCGGGGCTGCCCGGTCACGGAGAGGATGCCGTACTCCCAGCGCGGGTCGGTCAGTTCGGCGGCACTGCGCCGCAACGCGATCAACTTGCGGTACCAGGCGAGCAATTCCGCATGTGGAGTGTGCTCCCGCTCGCTCCAGTCCAGGCAGGAACGGTCACGCGTGGCCGGGTCCTGGGGATCCGGGATCTCGTCCTCATGCCAGCCGTGCGCCGCGAACTCCCGCCGTCGGCCCTTGCGGACGGCCTCCGCCAGGGACGGATCCGTGTGGTCGGTGAAGTACTGCCACGGCGTACGGGCACCCCACTCCTCGCCCATGAACAGCATCGGCGTGAACGGCGCGCACAGCACGAGTGCGGCGGCGCAGGCCAGCAGGCCGGGGGAGAGGCGGGCGGAGAGCCGGTCGCCGAGAGCCCGGTTGCCGATCTGGTCGTGGGTCTGGGAGTAGGCGAGCAGCCGGTGCGCGGGGGTGGTGCGGGTGTCCAGCGGGCGGCCGTGCCGGCGGCCGCGGAAGGAGGAGTACGAACCGTCGTGGAAGAAGCCCCCGCGCAGCGTCTTGGCGAGGGCGTGCGCCGGGTCGGCGGCGAAGTCGGCGTAGTAGCCCTGGGATTCGCCGGTGAGGGCGGTGTGCAGGGCGTGGTGGAAGTCGTCGTTCCACTGGGCGTGGATGCCGTGGCCCCCGGCATCGCGCGGGGTGGTCGTGACCGGGTCGTCGAGGTCGGACTCGGCGACGAGGAAGAGGGGCCGGCCGAGGCGCCGGGCCAGCCCGTCCACGGCGGCCGAGAGCTCGGCCAGGAAGTGCCGGGGCCGGGTGTCGGCGAGCGCGTGCACGGCGTCCAGGCGCAGCCCGTCGAGCCGGTAGTCGCGCAGCCAGGCCAGGGCGCTGCCCACGAGATACGCCCGGACCTCGTCCGAGCCGGGTGCGTCGAGGTTGACGGCCGCGCCCCACGGCGTGTGGTGGGTGTCGGTGAAGTACGGCCCGAAGGACGGCAGATGGTTGCCGGAGGGGCCGAGGTGGTTGTGCACGACGTCGAGCACGACGCCCAGCCCGTGCGCATGCGCGGCGTCCACGAACCGCACCAGCCCGTCCGGCCCGCCGTAGGGCTCGTGGACGGCCCACGGCGCCACGCCGTCGTACCCCCACCCGTGCGTGCCGGGGAAAGGGCACACCGGCATCAGCTCCACATGCGTGACCCCCAAGTCGGCCAGATGCCCGAGCCGTTCGGCGGCGGCGTCGAAGGTGCCCGCGCCGGTGAACGTCCCGATGTGCAGCTCGTACAGCACGGCCCCGGCCAACGGCCGCCCGGACCAGGCCTCCTGCCGCCAGGCGAAGCGGGAGGAGTCGACGACGGCACTGAGCCCGTCCGGCCCGTCGGGCTGACGGCGCGAGCGCGGGTCGGGGAGCAGGGGTCCGCCGTCCAGGGCGAACCCGTACCGGCTGCCGGCGGAGGCGGGGGTGGAGCAGCACCACCAGCCGGCGCGGACGGGATCGGGCTCCATGGCGTACGCGGCACCGTCGACGTGAAGGGTCACGCGCCGCCGCGCCCTGGGCGCCCACACCTCGAACTGCACGACCGGCTCCCTTCGACGGTGACGGCGGTGCCGCTCATGCTCCCACTGCCGGGGCGGGCATGTGGCCTCCATCCCCATGGTGCGGCAGCGCCCCGTCAGGGGCGCGGGGAACTGCGCGATCAGCCACGACGCGCCCGCAGATGACGGGCCTCGGGGTGGTGCTGCAGGCTGGCGGCGGCTACGGGGACGTCGCCCCCGTCACTTCCCTCTGACCGGCTTGCAGTACGCGTTGGTCGACTGCCTTCCCTGGTCGCGGATGGTGTGCCCGTAGACCTCCTGGTTCAGGGAGTTCCGCCTCATGGGCATGTCGCACAGGACGGTCCGCTCGGAATTCCTGAGCTTGAACGGGTGCGTCGTGTCCCCTTCGGCTTTGCCCAGATGATTGCCGAGCAGATCGACGCCCGAGGCCCAGTTCTCGCCGCCTGCGGTCCTGTTGGGCACGTTGCAGTTCTCGCCGATGGTGTCGTAGTAGGGGCTGTGGTCGTCGACTTGATGGTGCAGCGCAAGCTTGGAGGTGCAGGTGTAGGTCGGCAGATCCTTCGCCGGCGCGGCCTGTGCGGCTGGCGCGACAGAGGCGACCGTGGCCAGTGTGCCGGCCGCCAGGGCGATGGCAGCCAGGGAGCAGTGCAGAGGCTTCACGTGGGCCCTTCCGGAGCCGGGGAACGGGAGGCGCCACGGGGGCGCGGCCCCATCTGTATCCGTCCCGGGGAGCGGGAGGGCGGGGCATGCTCGGACGTTCACCCGGATTGCGCACATCGTCGCCGAGTTCGGGAATCGGGGGATAGCCCCACCTGGAGCCGGGTGGGTAGCGGGATCGCCCCGGACGGCCGCGTCCGGACATGCTGAGCCCGGCCCATACAGATGATCTCCCGGCAGTTCCACAGGAGTTGACTGATGCGTGAGCAGGCATGGCGCAGGTTTCGTTCTTCCGGGCGGCGGGGCGGTCGGCGCAGAGCCGTGCCGGCCGCTGCTGCGGCGGTGGCCGTGGGCGTGATGACGGCGGGTGCCCTGGCGGCGCCGCCCGCGGCGTTTGCCGCCGCCAGGCCGGATTCCGTCCAGCAGAGCCTGAGCGCACTGGTGCACTCCGACGGCATGCCCGCCGCGCTGGCGAGCGTCAAGGACCGTGAGGGCCGCACCCGTACCTACACCGCAGGGGCCGGTGACCTGGCCACCGGCGCGAAGGTGCCGGTCGACGGTCAGGTGCGGATCGGCAGCAACACCAAGACGTTCACCGCAGTGGTCGTGCTGCAACTGGTCGCCGAAGGGAAGATCGACCTCGACGCCCCGGTCGACACCTACCTCCCGGGCCTCGTCCGCGGCGAGGGAATCGACGGACGCCACATCACGGTCCGCCAACTCCTCCAGCACACCAGCGGACTTCCCAATTACACCGGCCACCTCGACTTCGCCGCCATTCAGCACCGGTACTTCGAACCCCGCGACCTCCTCGACATCGCTCTGCAGCACAAGGCCGACTTCGCCCCCGGGACGAAATGGCAGTACAGCAACACCAACTACGTGCTCGCCGGCCTGATCGTCCAGAAGGTCACCGGCCGCCCACTCTTCGAGCAGATCGACCAGCGCATCATCAAACGCATCGGGCTGCGCCACACCTCCTTCCCCGCCCCCGGTGACATGACCATCCGGGAGCCCCATCCCAAGGGCTACTTCAGGGATTCGGAAGGCGCGCCTCTGCGTGACTTCACGGAACTGGACCCCTCCTGGGGGTGGGCGGCAGGTCAGATGATCTCCACCAACTCGGACCTCAACCGGTTCTACACCGCGCTCCTCGCCGGCCGTCTCCTCCCGGCGGCCCAGCTCGCCCAGATGCGCACCACCGTCCCCGCCGAACACCTGGGTCCCGGCGCCCGCTACGGACTCGGGATCGCGAGCAGGCCACTGTCGTGCGGCGGCGTCTACTGGGGCCACGGCGGTGACATCCCGGGATACGAGACCCGAGGCGGTGCCACCGACGACGGCCGCGCCGCCGACGTCGCGGTGACCAGCAGGCCGTCGGACGAGGCAGCCATGAGGCGCGTGGAGGCTGTCGTGGACACGGCTCTGTGCCGCTGAACCGCGCGGCCCGGGTACGGAGCGGTACGAGAAGCGGCGCTTCCTCCTCGCCCCCGCCGTCTCCGGCTTCGACATACCGGCCGCCGACCACGAACGCGCCCTCGTCGAAGCCGTCGACGCCGCAGAGGGCGCGGGGGCGGAGGCGGTCGAGGACCTCATCGCCGGTGAGCTGCAGCTGTACGTCGACGGTCCGGCCCGCGGCCGGGCGGCCGAGCGGGAGGCCTGCGTGCGGCCGTCGCCGGGATGTCCCGCCTCAACTACGCGCAGCAGCACGACACCCCCGCCTTCACCACCCCAGGGCCGCCGTCGCGCGACTGCCGGACATCACCTGCCCGGTGCGGGTACTCGTCGGCGACGAGGACACGACCGGCATGCGGGCGATGGCCGCCGCCATCGAGGACGCCTGCCCCCGCGCCACGCTCGCGCGCGTCCCGGACGCAGCCCACATGCTCGCGCTGGAGCACCCCGACGCGGTCGAACGCGAACTGCGCTCGTGGTGGCGGGACTTACGGCCTCACTGCTGATGCAGTCCCCGCCCCGCCAGTGACAGGAAGGCCTCGCCCACCGCCTCCGACAGTGTCGGGTGCGGGTGGATGTGCCGGGCGACATCGCCCGGTTCCGCCTCCCAGCCCACGATCAGCTGGCTCTCGGCGATCATCTCCGAGACGTGCGGGCCCACCAGGTGCACTCCCAGTACGCGGCCGCCGCCCTGCTCCGCGATCACCTTCACCATGCCGCCCCGGCCATGCACCATGCCCTTGGCAACGGCCGTCAGCGGCATGGAGTTGACCGCCACCTCGTGGCCGCGGTCGCGGGCCTCTGCCTCCGTCAGGCCCACGGAGGCGGTCTGCGGACTGGAGTACGTGACGCGCGGCACGGCCGCGTAGTCGACCGGTGCAGGCGTGCGGCCCGCCAGCGTCTCGGCCACCAACAGCCCCTCCGCGAACGAAGCGTGGGCCAGACCTAGCGACGGCGGCGGCAGCAGGTCGCCCACCACGTGGATGCCGGGGACGGATGTCTCCAGGCGTGACCAGTCGGCCGGAGCGACGAACCCCCGCCCGTCCGCGGCCAGTCCGGCCGCCACGAGCCCCAGACCGTCGGTTACGGGCACCCGGCCGACCGCCACCAGCAGTCGGTCCGTACGGAGTTCGCGGACGGCGCCGCGGGCCGTACGGACGACAGCACGGACACCGTCCTCGTGCAGGCGCGCGTCCTCCAGCCGCGCGCCCGTCTGTACGTCGATGCCCCGCTTCTTCAACCCCCGTGCGAGGTGGCGGCTCACGTCCTCGTCCTCAAGGGGCAGCAGCCGGTCGGCCGCCTCGACCAGCGTCACCTCCGCCCCCATGGAACGGTGCAAGGACGCGTACTCCACGCCGATCGCCCCGCCGCCCAGCACCAGGACCGAGCCGGGCAGGCCCGGCGCGAACAGTGCGTCGTCGCTGGTGACGACACGCACGCCGTCCGGCTCCAGGCCGGGCGGCGTACGCGGCCGGGAACCCGTGGCCAGGACGATCCCGCGCCGGGCACGCCACAACGCCCCCGCCTCCGCGCCCGAGTCGACGCGCACGGTGCGCGGTCCGGTCAGGGAGACGGAACCGCGCACGATGCGCACGCCCGCGTGGGACAGGTGGCCCTCCACCCCACGGTGGTTGCGGCCGACGATGTCGTCACGCGTCGCCGTCAGCGCCGGCCAGTCCACCGCGTCGAGCGTCGCCTTCACCCCCCACCGCTCCCGCGCCTCCGCGATCCCGTCCACCAGCTCCGCCGCGTGCAGCATCGCCTTGCTCGGAATGCAGCCGCGGTGCAGGCAGGTGCCGCCCACGAGGTCGCGTTCCGCGAGGACGACGTCGAGGCCGAGGGCCGCCGCGCGCAGGGCCGTGCTGTAGCCGCCGGTGCCGGCACCGATGACGATGACGTCCGTCTCCACTGTCTCCGTGACTGTCTCCGTGCTCATGGCTGCACTCTCCGTCCGTCCGGGATGATGAGTCCAACGCAATGTTTCGATCAGGCCGATGAAGAACCTTCATGAGGAGTAGGAGTTCCAGTGAGCCTGCGGCAGATGGAATATCTCGTCGCCGTCGTCGAGGAGCGGTCCTTCACCCGTGCCGCCGAGACCCTCAACGTCACGCAGTCCGCGCTCTCGCACCAGATCAAGGCGCTGGAGCGGGAGATCGGCGGCGCCCTGCTGGAGCGTCTGCAGCGCGGCGTCCGGCTCACCCCCATGGGACGTGCCTTCCTGCCGCACGCCGAGCGGGCCGTCCGCAGCGCCGGCCAGGCCCGCCGGGCGGCCAGGGCCGCAGCCGGGGCGGAGGGCGGCGAGCTGCACGTGGCCACCCTGCACGCGCTGGCCGTGGGCGTGCTGCCGCCCGTGTTCGCCCGCTGGCGGGCGGACTTCCCGGACGTCGTGCTGCACCTCCACGAGTACGCGACCACCGAGGAACTGCAGGACGGCATGGAACGGGGCGTGGCCGACGTCGCCGTGGGCCCGCGGCCCGAGGCATGGCCGGGGCCCGTGGTGCCGCTCGGCGACGAGGAGATCGTCGTCGTCACATCAGCAGGGGATCCGCTCGCCGGGCGGACGGACTTCGTCCCGCTGACCGACCTGGCGGACCGCGCCTGGGTGCGCTGCGCTCTGGAACCGCGCGTCCAGGGGCAGCGGTGGCTGGACTGGATCTGCGCACAGCACGGCTTCCGTCCGCTCGTCGCCCTGGAGACCGAGCACACGTCCACCGCGGTGCGCATGGCCGCGGCGGGGGTGGGCATCGTGGCGGCACCCGTCCCCCTCGCCGACGTCGTCACGGGAGCCGTGACGATACGGGTCTCGCCGGACTGGCGGCGCGAGCACACGGCCTTCTCGCGCGTGGAACTCGTGGGCGCGTCCGCCGAGTTCGTGCGCCTGTGCGCGGGCGCCTACGTGGAGTGGGCGGCGTAGGGGGCGGTTGCCTGCGCTGCTCGTATCCGGCCGCGCGGGCGGCGGCCGTCGGCCGTGTGGGTGGGCGTGAGCGCAAAAGGCGGCGGATCGTAGCGTGGGGCCGCGCTGTCGGGCACGTCGGGAAGAGGATGCGTGGCCTGAGGTCGGCCATTGCCGGGAGTCCTCCGTGAGTGTCTGCTGTGAACAGCTGGGGCTGGGGGAGAAGCGAGTGCGGGGCGGCCCGGCATGCAAGTGGTATATGCGGTGACCGGGCCGGGGGTCGACGGCCGAATGGACGGCGGGTTAAGGCTGTTCCGGAGCCCCTGGCGCAAAGCCGACCTTTTGGGGAAACGATGCTGCGCGCAAGGCTGTTGGGCGTCGAAAAAAACGGAATCAGAGAGGGGCGTCATGGAATTCATCGGGTACTTTCCCCAATGGTCGATCTACGACCGCAAGGTGTTCCTCAAAACCATCGACGACAACGGCACGGCGGAGCGGCTGACCATCCTCAACTACGCCTTCGAGAACATCACCTCGGGTGATGTGCCGGTGTCGGCGAAGTACCCCGAGGGATATCAGGGGTACCGCTGCTTCGAGGAGGTCAGGGCCCTCGACAAGGCGACGGCGGGCACTGCAGACGCCGGGATCAACGCCGAGGACGCGGGCGCGGACTACCTCACCCCGTTCATCGCGGGTTCGGGCAAGGAGCCCATCGGCTCCAACGACCCGGGCTGGGGCGCGCAGGCCCTCATGGGCAACTTCAACCAGCTCAAGAAGCTCAAGCAGAAGCACCAGCAGCTGAAGGTCCTCGTCTCGCTCGGCGGCTGGACGTACAGCCGCAACTTCTCGCTCGCCGCGGCGACCGAGCAAGGGCGAAAGGACCTGGTCTCCTCGTGCATCGACCTCTTCATCAAGGGGAATCTGCCCACGGAGATCTGGATGACCGACTGGCAGCACCCGGAGCTGCCACCCACCAAGAAGAAGCAGTACGGCGGCCCCGGCGTGGCCAAGGGAATTTTCGACGGCGTCGACATCGACTGGGAATGGCCCGGGTGCGACAAGGGACTTCCCGGGAACAAGTTCGACCCGGTGCACGACAAGGCGAATTTCGTGGCGCTCCTGAAGGAGTTCCGCAAGCAGCTGGACGACCCCGAGCTGGTCCGCAACTACCCGCCGCGTGGCGGGAAGTACCTGCTGACCGCCTTCCTCCCCGCCGACCCGAAGATCATGGCGGCCGGCTGGGACGCACCCGAGGTCATGAAGTGCCTGGACTTCGGCAACATCCAGGGATACGACTTCCACGGGGCGGGATGGTCGGGGGAGACCGTCACCGACCAGCAGTCCGCCCTCCTCCCGCCGGCCACCGGGCTCACCGTGGAGGGCGCGGTCGACGCCTGGATCAAGGCGGCGGGTGAGAGCGTTCGGTCGAAGCTGACCTTCGGGATCCCGTACTACGGCCGCGGCTGGAAGAACGTGGGAACGGAACACCCCGACGGACTGCACAACTCCTCAACCGTGCCGGCGGACGGCAAGTACGAGGCGGGCTTCAACGACTACCGCGAGATCGCGAAGCTCGGCGACAGCTACAAGGTGTACTACAGCCCGGACAAGGCCAACTGCAGCTTCGCCTGGCGGTACAGCGAGACGGACCACGTCTTCTGGACCTTCGACGACCCGACCCTCGTCTACCGCAAGGCCGCCCACGCCAAGAAGATCAAGCTGGGCGGGGTCATGGCCTACTCGCTCGACGGCGACGACCCGACGACGGGCGTGCTCTCGCAGCAGATCCGCGCCGGACTCGACGGCACGAAGCCGCCGTTCAACGGGGTGAACGGGGGCTGAGCACCCGAGATGACAGTGCGCTCGGCTGGGGCTCCCCAGCCGAGCGTTGGTTTCTGACACCAGAAGCTCAATGGGCTACGCCGTTCGCCCCATTTGTCGCGGAATTCCTCCCACCGATAGCCGGAACCGGCCACTCCGGCGTCAGAAACCTCGATTTTCAGGCGGCGTGCGCGTACGCCGGCCGCCCCGCGTGGAGTTCGGCACAGGTGCCGGTGCGGGCGGCGTACAGGGCTGCGGCCACTCTGTGGGCCTGATATGTGGTGCAGTGCGTGTGCAACTCGTGCTGTGTCAGCCACTTGTACGCCGCCAGCTCGGGTACGTGGCCGCTGTTCGGGTGCGCCAGGCGGACGGCCGTGTCGTCCGCGATCGTCAGCGTCTGATAGACGAAGTCGATCGCGGCCGGCGCGCACGTGCGGTGGTCGCGCGGCGTGAAGTCGGTGAGGACGAGCCGGACGGGCGACAGGGCCAGCCCCGTCGCCCGCTTGCCCTCGCGCACCATCGCCTCCCACGCCGGTTCGTCCTCCCACGCGGTGCCGCCGGGCAGTTGGAAGTTCCGTCCGGTGTTCGGGGCGCCCTTGCGGTAAGGGGACACGAGCAGCACCTTGCCGTCGCCGTTGAGGATGAGGGCCAGCGCACGGATGCGTGGTGAGGGCATGGGGGCGCCTTTCGGGTTGTGGGGGAATTCGGGCGCACTACCGAACGTGGTGGTTCGGTCGCTCAACCAGCTTGGGGCGTGCCAGAGTTGCCGGGCAAGCCACGGCGAAATATTCGCCGAAGTGGCATATTCGCCGCGCAGGGCACGGGTTTCCGAGCAGCGGGCACGGGGTATCTGGCAGCGGGCATGAGTGCTCCTGAGCAGGTCATCAGTGCCGTCGAGTGGGACACGAGCGCTGCTGGACCGGGCACGGGAGGGCGCACGCATGGCAGTGAAAACAGGGCCGACGATCCGTCGAGTTCAGCTCGGCAAGGAGCTGAAGCGGCTACGGGAGCGGGCCGGGATGTCCTTGGTGCAGGCGGTTGAAGGGCTTGCCTTCAGCGATACGAAGCTGTGGCGCGTCGAACGAGGCATGACCAGCCTCGACAAGCTCTCGGATCTGCGGAGCCTGTGCGAGCGGTACGGGGTTGAGGACGACGAGGACGTCGACTTCCTGGTCAGGATCCAGCGGGAGTCGCTGAGCCGGGACTGGTGGATGCCATACCGGAGCGTCATGCCGTCGGGCATGGCGCTGTTCGTCGGCTTGGAGGCCGACGCCCGGAGACTGCGGGCTTGGCAGCCGACGGTCGTGTACGGGCTGTTGCAGACCGAGGCGTACGCGCGAGCAATGTTCGAGACCGCGAAGCCTGTCGAGGAAACGACCACCGAGTTCGTTGAGCGCAACATCCAGCTGCGGGTGGATCGGAAAGAACTGATCACCAGGTCGAAGAGTCCCGTAGAGCTTCGGATCATCCTGAGCGAGGCTGCGGTTCGCATCGTCTACGGCAGTACAGATGTGATGCGTGAGCAGTGTGCGGAGATTGTGGAGCTGAACAAGCTCGACAACGTGACCGTGCAGATCCTTCCGTCGATCACGCCGACGTACCGGGCTGCCGGGAACTTCACGCTGATGGACTTTGACGCGCCAGTGACCACGGTTGTCCACACCGACGGAGGCGCCGGAGCTGTGAACGTGATCGACAAGGAGACCGAAGTCTGGGCGCATACCCGTAGGTTCGATGCCATGAGTGCTGGTGCCTTGGGCCCTGGGGAAACGCCCGGATTCCTGGAACGGCTTGCAAGAGAGTGGGTGTAGCCGACATGACCAGCGGCATAGCTTGGCGGAAGTCTTCCTACAGCACGCAGGATGGCGGTGCATGCATCGAGGTCGCCTGGCTCAAGTCCTCTTACAGCACGCCGGAGGGGCAGGCATGCGTGGAGATCGCGGCGCTGCCCGAAAAGGTCGGCATACGCGACTCCAAGAACCGATCGCGCCCCGCGATCACCATCCCCGCCCCCGCCTGGCAGGCGTTCATCGTGGAACTCTGCAACAACTGACCAGGGCGTACCCGGTGGCGCCCCGTAGGGGCGCGGGGAACTGCGCGACCAGCCACCGACGGCCCGCAGTCGACGCACTACTCCCGCACCAGCAACGCCACCGGCCCCGCCCCCAGCAGCTCCGCCAGGAGCACCGGTGGCCCCGCAGGGTGTGCGCGCCCGCTGAGCGCGTCGCGCCAACTCCCGCCCCCGGGGAGCGGAAGCACCGTCCCCCGCCAGCCACCGCCCCCGGCCAGCCGGCGAGGCAACCGTGTTGCGACCGCGACGACGTGGCCCGCGCGGCCGAACGCGACGCAATGGCCGGCCGCAGGCCCAACGGCCGCCAACGGCTCGTACGACGACGCGGCACCGAACCACTCCGGATGCGCGCGCCGCAGGCGCAACGCCGCTCGCGTGAGCCACAGTTTCTCCCCGGGCAACCCCTCCACGGCGGGGCGGCCGCCATCTTCCGGCGGCTTCCGGTTGTCCGGGTCGACGAGCGCTCGGTACACGGTCTCCGTCCCCATGTACAGGTCCGGCACCCCCGGCATCGTCAGGTGCAGCAGCGCCGCCCCCAGCGTGTGGGCCCGGATCGACGGCCCGGCCTCGTCCGCGAGGCGCACGAGTTCCTCGTGCAGCGCCCCGCCCGGCCCGGCGGCGACAAACGCCTCGACCGCCGCCTCGTAGGCGGCATCCGGCTCCGTCCACGTGGTCAGCAGTGCGGCCTCCCGCACTGCTTTCCGCATCGCCGGCGCGAGCCGCCCCGCGTCCCCCGCCCCCAACCCGAACGCGTTCTGCCAGGCCACCCACGCCACGTGCGGGTCGGGCGCGGGGCACCGTGCCCACAGCCGGCTCATCAGCTCGGCCCACCGCTCCGGGTACTCGCTCAGTGCGGCGATCCGCGCCCGTACGTCCCCGCTCCGCTTGGTGTCGTGCGTGGACAGCACGGTTCCCGTCAACGGCCAGTCCCGCTGCAGCCGTCCGCAGAAGGCGTGGAACTCGGTCGAGCAGACCGCCGGGCGGTCCGGTGTGCCGCCGACCTCGTTGGCGGAGAGCAGTGGCGCGTAGCGGTAGAACGCTGTGTCCTCCACCGACTTGGCCCGCAACGCGGTGGCGGTCTGTGCGAAGCGGGCGCAGAAGTCCCGGTGGTCCGGACCGTCGCCCAGGCGCCCCAGGGCCGCGTCCCGCACCATCTCCACGACCGCCGCTTCCTCCGGCACGGCGAAGGCCGAACGGGCGCCCTGTGCGGCCTCGTCGAGCATCGCCCAGTCGACCGGTGCGACAGGCATCGCGCCGCAGGGCGCCGCGTAGGGCCGGTACACCGGGAGCCGTACCAGGATCTCCCGCAGAGCCGCCCGCAGGGCCCACGGCGCGTGGTCGCGCAGGACGTGTGAGGACTCGCAGACGCGCACGCCCACACGCACCAGCCGTTCGACCTCCGCCGCCAGCTCGTGTGTGACCACGCGGTACGCCGCGCGGCGCACCGTGGCGGGCCAGTCGCCGCCCTGGTCGGCGGGACGGCCGGTGAAGGCGCGGTAGGCGGCCGCGAGTTCGGTGGCGCCTTCGGGGTCGGTGAAGAGGCCGTCGAGGTGGCGGAGGGCGTCGTAGCCGGTGGTGCCGGCGACGGGCCAGTCGGCGGGCAGGCGTTCGTCACCGCTGAGGATCTTCTCGACGACGATCCAGCTTTTCCGCGCGGCATGGTGCAACCGCCGCAGGTAGCCGGACGGGTCCGCGAGGCCGTCGGGGTGGTCGATCCGGAGCCCGTCGAGCACTCCCTCCCGCACCAGCTGCAGCAGCTTGCAGTGCGTGGCGGCGAAGACGTCCGGGTCCTCGACACGCACGGCTATCAGCCCCGATACGGTGAAGAACCGGCGGTAGTTGAGCTCTGTACGAGCGAGTCGCCACCACGCGGGGCGGTACCACTGGGCGTCGAGCAGCTCGGGCAGCGGTAGCTGCTCGGTGCCGGGGCGCAGCGGGAACGTGTGGTCGCGGTAGTGCAGGACGCCGTCCTCGGCGCGGAAGTGGGCGAGCTCGTCGCCGAGCCGTCCGGCGAGGACGGGCAGCAGGATCTTGCCGCCGTGTTCGGCCCAGTCGATGTCGAACCAGCGGGCGCAGGGCGAGGCCGGGCCGTCCCGCAGGACCTCCCACAGCGGGCCGTTGAGGTGCTCGGGCACCGGGACGGCCATGTGGTTGGGCACGATGTCGGCGATCAGGCCGAGCCCGTGGGTGTGTGCCGTGCGGGCGAGGGCCCGCAGCCCGTCCTCGCCGCCGAGTTCGGCCCGGACGGCCGAGTGGTCGGTGACGTCGTAGCCGTGGGTGGAACCGGGCGCGGCCTCCAGGACGGGGGAGAGGTGGAGGTGGGACACCCCGAGGGAGGCGAGTCGCGGCACGGCGCGTTCGGCTGCGGCGAAGGGGAAGCGGGGCTGGAGCTGGAGCCGGTACGTGGCGGTCGGCCGCGCCGGGCCGCCGGATGCGGTGCGCTGCATGGAACGTACGTACCCGCTGCGCGGCCAGGGCTACGCCAGGCGTTGTTCTTCGGCTGCGGGCCGGCTGTGGTTGCTCGCGCAGTTCCCCGCGCCCCTTACGGGGCGCAGCCCCTACGCAGGCCTCTGCAGGATCACCAGGCTCCTGTCCGTCAGCGTCAATCGCTCGCCCGCCGCCACCTTCGGGCCGTCCGTCGAGACGCCCTCCGGGCGTGCCGTGTCGACGACGACCTGCCACTGCCGGCCGTGGTCGGCGGGGACGAGGAAGTCCAGCGGTTCCTCGTGGGCGTTGAACATCAGCAGGAAGGAGTCGTCGACGACGGGCTCGCCGCGCGGCCCGGGTTCGGAGATGGCGCTGCCGTTGAGGAAGACGGCCAGGGACTTGGCGTGGGCTGCCTGCCAGTCGCTGTCCCGCATTTCATCGCCATCCGGAGTGAACCAGGAGATGTCGGACAGTTCGTCGTGCGTGCCCTGCACCGGGCGGCCGTGGAAGAAGCGGCGGCGCCGGAAGACCGGGTGGTCGCGGCGCAGCCACACCAGGGAGCGGGTGAAGCGGAGCAGCCTGCGCGCCCGGGCCGAGGACTCCTCGGCGGCGTGCGGCCAGTGCAGCCAGGAGAGTGGGTTGTCCTGGCAGTAGGCGTTGTTGTTGCCGTGCTGGGTGCGGGCGAACTCGTCGCCGTGGCTGAGCATGGGCACGCCCTGGGACACCATGAGCGTGGCGATGAAGTTGCGCATCTGCCGCTCGCGCAGGGCCAGTACCGCGGGGTCGTCCGTCTCGCCCTCGGCGCCGCAGTTCCAGGAGCGGTTGTGGCTCTCGCCGTCGCGGTTGTCCTCGCCGTTGGCCCCGTTGCGCTTGTGGTGGTACGAGACAAGGTCGTTGAGAGTGAAACCATCGTGGCAGGTGACGAAGTTGATCGAAGCCAGCGGGCGCCGCCCGTCGCCCTGGTAGAGGTCGGAGGAGCCCGTCAGCCGCGAGCCGAACTCCGCCAGGGTCGCCTGCTCGCCCCGCCACAGGTCGCGCACGGTGTCCCGGAACTTGCCGTTCCACTCGGTCCACAGCGGCGGGAAGTTGCCGACCTGGTAGCCGCCCTCGCCGACGTCCCACGGCTCGGCGATCAGCTTCACCTGGCTGACGACCGGATCCTGCTGCACCAGGTCGAAGAACGACGACAGCCGGTCCACCTCGTGGAACTGCCGGGCCAGTGTGGCCGCGAGGTCGAAGCGGAAGCCGTCCACGCGCATCTCGGTCACCCAGTAGCGCAGCGAGTCCATGATGAGCTGCAGCACGTGCGGGCTGCGCATCAGCAGGGAGTTGCCAGTGCCGGTGGTGTCCATGTAGTAGCGCGGGTCGTCCGCCAGACGGTAGTACGAGGCGTTGTCCAGGCCCCGGAAGGAGAGCGTGGGCCCCAGATCGCTGCCCTCGGCCGTGTGGTTGTAGACGACGTCGAGGATCACCTCGATGCCCGCCGCGTGCAGCGCCCGCACCGCCTGCTTGAACTCCAGCACCTGCTGGCCCCGGTCGCCCCAGGAGGCATAGGCGTTGTGCGGGGCGAAGAAGCCGATGGTGTTGTAGCCCCAGTAGTTGGCCAGCCCCGCGTCCACCAGCCGGTGGTCGTTGACGAACTGATGGACCGGCATCAGCTCGATCGCCGTCACCCCGAGCTCCGTCAGATGCCCGATGAGCGCAGGGTGCGCGAGCCCCGCGTACGTGCCGCGGATCTCCTCCGGCAGCGCAGGGTGAAGCATCGTCAGACCCTTGACGTGGGCCTCGTAGATGACCGTGCGGTGGTAGTCGGTGCGCGGCGGGCGGTCGTTGCCCCAGTCGAAATACGGATTGACCACGACGGACGTCATCATGTGGGGTGCGGAATCAAGGTCATTGCGCTTGTCCGGGCGCCCGAAGGGATAGCCGTAGACCGCCTCGCCCCAGTCCACCGCACCGCTGATCGCCTTCGCGTACGGGTCGAGCAGCAGCTTCGCGGAGTTGCAGCGCTGCCCGCGCCCCGGCTCGTACGGGCCGTGCACCCGGAACCCGTACCGCTGGCCGGGCATCACGCCGGGCAGATACGCATGCCACACGAAGGCGTCGCTCTCCCGCAGTTCCACCGCCGTCTCGGAGCCGTCCTCGTGCAACAGGCACAACTCGACCCGCTCGGCAGCCTCGGAGAACACCGCGAAGTTCGTCCCGGCGCCGTCGTACGTGGCGCCGAGGGGGTACGCCTGTCCAGGCCACACCTGCATGGGGGGAGTCTTCCACCTCGCAGGGTCTCTTCCCGGTCATTCACACCGGCGCTCACGGAGCACCAGCGGTGCATCCGGTGCGGACGAGCGTCCGCAGGGGGCAACCGGCGGCACGGCGAAGCTCGTCCAAGCGGGTGACAACAGGTGACAACAGCGGCCCGGAGGACGACCGCACGGCGCCCGCATGATGGCCGCACGACGACCCGAGGACTATCTGGCTATGAATCAGCTCACGTGCTCCGCCCGGGCCGAGGACAACACGGCGGCCGATGGACCCAGTTGGCCGAAGCCCGGCGGAGCGCGTGTGCGCCGTGTCCCGCCCGCACAGTAATCTGCCTTGATCGTTGGACGGGGGCGGAAGGCGGGTGCACAGGTGAGCTCGGGCGGACTGGAGCTGCCCCCCGGAGACGGCTGTCCCGAGGGAGACGGTTCGACCGGCACACCACCCGGTGTGGTGTCCCTGACGCGTCCCAGGGAGATCGGCGCGGAACTGGACTGGGACAGCACGGCCTGGGGCGAGGTGCGCACGCGCGCCCGCCGGGCCGGGCGGGCCTATATCTGGCTGAACCTGGTGGAACAGCGGCTGCGCGCCGTCGTCGCCGCCGTGCTGCGGCCGGTCTACGAACCGGTGCACGGCGAGGACGAGTGGGTCGTCGCCGCAGCGGGCCCCGCCGGGCAGGAGTGGGTGCAGCGCGCCGCGGCCGTACGGGAGGTCAGCCGGCGCAAGGGCTATCTGCTCGACCCGGCCGACGACAACGTCCTCAGCTTCCTCACCCTGCCCCAGCTGCGCGAACTGCTCGTCCAGCACTGGCCCTGCTTCGAGCCCTACCTGGACGACCGGCGCGAGCTCGAACTGGCACTGGACGAGCTGGAGGTCGCCCGCAACGTCGTCTCCCGCAACCGCGCGCTCTCCCAGACCGTCCTCGCCCAGGCCGAACGGGCCTCGGCCCGCCTGCTCGACATCCTCGGCGGCAGCGGGACGGGCCCCACCTCCGCCGACCGGCTGCCCATAGACGCCGTCGAGGACCTCGTCGGCGACCGCTACGCCGACGTCGTCGGCGTCCACCCGGACCGCGTGCGCCTGCAGCGGCAGCTGCCCGTCGAGGACCTCTTCGGCAACGCCCGCCGCCTGGACGCCGTCGGCATAGGCCTCAACCTGCTCGTCCAGAACTACTCCGGGCGCCGCCTGGTCCGCCTCGCCGAGGCCGGCTGCCGGGTCCGGCTGCTCTTCCTCAACCCGGCCAGCAGCGCGGTGAAGCGCCGGGAGCGGGAACTGGGCATCAAGAAGGGCGAGATGAGCAGGTCCGTCGAGATGAACATCATGCACATGCGCCGGGTCCGCGACCGGCTGCGCGACCCCGGGGCCTTCGAGATCCGCGTCTTCGACGAGACACCGCGCTTCACCGCGTATCTGGTCAACGGGGACGGATCGGACGGCCTGGCCGTCGTGCAGTCGTACCTGCGCAAGGCGCGCGGCATGGAGTCGCCGGTGCTGGTGCTGCGCGGGGGCGGCCGGTCCGTGGTGCGCGAGGGGCGCGGCGCCGACGACACCGGCGGGCTCTTCGAGACCTACCGCGAGGAGTTCGAGGGCGTGTGGACGGACTCCCGGCCGGTGTCCTGAGGGGCCGGTGTTCTGACCGGTGTCCTGGCCGGTGTCCTGAGGGCCCGAGCGGGCCCTTTCCGGCCGGGAAGGCCGATTGTCAGTGGTGCGTGGCAGGCTGGGTGACCAGACGGGGGAAGCACCACCTGAGGGGGGATCGCCATGGGCTGGCACGATGAGCTGCTGGTCGGCTTCGACCTGGAGACCACGGGCACGGACCCGGCGCAGGCCAGGATCGTCACGGCGGCGGTCGTCGAGACCAAGGGCGGGGTGCTCCTGGGGAGCCGGCACTGGCTGGCCGACCCGGGGGTGCCCATTCCGGCCGAGGCGGCGGCGATACACGGCATTTCGAGCGAGGAGGCGGCGGCCCGCGGCCGCCCCGTCCGCGAGGTGGCCGAGGAGATAGCGGCCGCGCTGGCCGGGCACTGGTCGATGGGAGTGCCGGTCGTCGCCTACAACGCCCGCTTCGACCTGAGCCTGCTGGAGGCGGAGCTGCGCCGGCACGGGCTGCCGTCGCTCGGCGAGCGGCTGGGCGAGGGTGCCGAAGTGGGCCCGGTCGTCGATCCGTTCACCATCGACCGCGCGGTCGACCGCTACCGCAAGGGCAGGCGGACGCTGGGCGCGACGTGCGAGGAGTACGGCGTCGAGCTGGCCGGGGCGCACGAGGCGGGCGCGGACGCCCTCGCCGCGGTGCGGGTTGCGCGGGCGGTGGCCGCGCGGTACCCGGAGGTGGCGGAGGCGGATGTCCGGCAACTGCACGCGGACCAGCGGCGCTGGTACGCGGAGTGGGCGGCGGGCTATCAGGCGTGGTTGCGTCGGCGGGGGGATGCGGGGGTTGTTGTCGAGGGGGAGTGGCCGATGCGGTAGCGCCCCGAAGGGGCGCGGGGAACTGCGCGAGCAGCTACGACGCTCCCGCAGTCGAGGTTCTCGGGGCTTCGCCCCGGACCCCTGGGGTCGTGCGTCGGCTGCGGGCCGGTGGGGGCTGGTCGCGCAGTTCCCCGCGCCCCTACGGGGCGCCTGGTCGCGCCCACGCGGCGGAGCCGCATATGTGAACAGCCCCGCGCCCCAGACGGGGCGCGGAGGACCGGAGGACGGGCCCCAGAACCGGTT
>NZ_JBSFWU010000108.1:0-24406 GCF_053594995.1 Streptomyces sp. NPDC002536 | reverse complement strand
CCCGCTCTTCCGATCTCCGCAGCCGACGCACCACCCCCCGGGGTCCGGGGCGAAGCCCCGGGTACTTCGACTGCGGGCGCGTCGTGGTTGCTCGCGCAGTTCCCCGCGCCCCTGACGGGGCTAGGCCACCGGGGCCGTACCCCGGGCGAGTTCGGCGCTCCGCACCGGATCGGACGGTTCCGGCGCCTCGATGCTCACCCTCGGAAGCCACCGCTCCAGCCACCCCGGCAACCACCAGTTGGCCCCGCCCAGCATGTGCATCAGCGCCGGCACCAGCAGCGTGCGCAGCACGAACGCGTCCAGGGCCACCGCCGAGGCCAGGCCGATGCCGAACATGGCGATCACGCGGTCGCCGCTCAGGACGAACGCCAGGAAGACCGAGATCATGATGACGGCCGCCGAGTTGATGACGCGGCTGGTCTCGGCCAGGCCGACCCGTACCGCGCGGCGGTTGTCGCGGGTCGCCAGCCACTCCTCGTACATGCGGCTGACGAGGAAGACCTGGTAGTCCATGGAGAGGCCGAACAGCACCGAGACCATGACCACCGGAAGGAACGGCTCCACCGGGCCCTGGTGGCCCAGGCCCAGGAGTTCGCTGCCCCAGCCCCACTGGAAGACCGCCACGACGATGCCGAACGACGAGGCCACCGCGGCGATGTTCATCAGCGCCGCCTTCGCCGGTATGCCGATGCTGCGGAAGGCCAGGAGCAGCAGCAGGCAGCCCAGGCCCACCACCGTGCCCACGAACAGCGGGAGTTTGCCGCGGATGACGCCGGCGAAGTCGTCGTAGCTCGCGGTCACACCGCCCACCCGGACCTTCAGGCCCGTGCCGTCCGCGGCCTTCGGGAGGACCTCGGTGCGCAGCCGGTCGACGAGGTCGCTGGTGGCGCGGGACTGGGGTGCGGTGGTGGGGACGATCGTGATCAGGCCCGTGCTGCCGTTGCCGCTCAGGGCCGCGGGGGTGGCGGAGGCGATGCCCTCCGTGCGGCGGAGGGTGTCGGGGAGCCTGTCGAAGGCGAGGCGGTCCGCGGCGCTGTCGAGCGGGGCCACGAGGGTCAGCGGGCCGTTGACGCCGGGGCCGAAGCCGCGGGCGAGCAGGTCGTAGGCCTGGCGTGTGGTGCTGGAGGCCGGGTTGTTGCCCTGGTCGGAGGTGCCCAGATGGAGGGAGAGCGTGGGCAGGGCGAGGACCAGCATCACCGCGGCGGCCACCGCACCGAGCAGTTTGGGGTGCCGTTCCACGAAGGACGACCAGCGCGCCGCGAGTCCGGTGGGGGTCTCGGGGCAGCGGCCCTCGGCGGCGAGCAGGCGGCGCTCGCGGCGGCTCAGCGCCCGCGGGCCGATCATGCCGAGCAGGGCCGGGAGGAGGGTGACGGAGGCGGCGACGGTGAGGACGACCGTGAGCGAGGCGGCCACGGCCACGCCGTTGAGGAAGCCGAGCTGCAGGATCAGCATGCCGAGCAGGGCCACGCACACGGTGCCGCCGGCGAAGACCACGGCACGCCCGGTGGTCGCGACGGCACGCTCCGCGGCGACCTCGACCGGCAGGCCCTGCCGCAGCCCCTTGCGGTGCCGGGTGACGATGAACAGGGCGTAGTCGATGCCCACGCCGAGGCCGATGAGCGTGCCCAGCATGGGCGCGAAGTCGGCGACCGTGATCACGTGGCCGAGCAGGACGGTGCCCATGGCGGCGGTGCCGACGCCGACCAGGGCGGTGGCGATGGGCAGCAGGCTCGCGGCGAGGGACCCGAAGGCGATGAACAGCACGACCGCTGCGACGGCCACGCCGACGATCTCGCTCAGGTGACCGCTCGCGCTCTCGGTGGTGGCGATCTCGCTGCCGCCCAGAGCGGTGCGGAGATTGTCGGTCCCGGCCTTCCGCACGGTGTCGACGACCTTCTGCACCTGCGCCTTCGAGGGGCCGTCGGAGGCGAAGGTGAGGGAGGCGTAGGCGGTGTGCCGGTCCTGGCTGGTGTGCGGGGTGCCGACGTCGGCGACGCCGGGCAGGCGCTCGACCTCGCGCAGGACGGACCTCATGCGCTGCTCGACGTCCGTGGCCTTCACGGTGCCCTCGCCGGTGTGCCAGACGATGACGTCGTCGCCGCCCGCGTCGGGGAAGGCCTGCTGCATGAGTTCCGTCGCCCGCGCGGACTCGGTGCCGGGTACGCGGTAGTCGTCGGAGTAGCCGGACCCGGCGGCCGTGGCGGCCGCCGCGGTGCCCAGGAGGGCCAGGAGCCACAGCACGACGACGGCGGTGCGGCGGCGCAGGCACCAGCGGGCGAGTGAGGTCATGGACGGGCTTCCGGGCTGTCACGGGAAAATCCCCCACACTCTGACAGCCGGAAAAGATCCTTTGTCCCCTTTGTGGCTCACCCCACAAAGGGGACGAAATCCCGGATCAGTCCCGGATCAATCCCGGATCAGCCGGTGACCGATTCCTTCCCGTTCTCGATGTGGCCCATGAGCCGGCGCTTGAACGAACGGTCCTCTGCCGCGCTGATCACGAGGTCGTACCAGCCGTGCTCCCGGTGCGCCGCGTACGGCAGGGTCCGCGTGGACCCGGGCGCGAGGCGCACCGTGCGCGGCCGCTCGTCGCCGTAGCCGTCGACGGCCAGGGTGACGGTGAGCGTGGCACGGCCCCGGTTGCTCAGGGTGAGGTGCAGCTCGCGCCGCCGGGCGTCGGCCTCGCTCGTGACGTGCAGGGCTGCCGCCGCGCCCTGCGCGGTGCCCTCGAACTCGCGGCGGAAGCCGTTAGGGCCGGTGAGGGTGAAGGCGTACGCACCCTTGGCCACCGGTACGTCCCAGTCGGCCGCGCCCAGGACGTCCCGGTGCTGCGGCACCGCGTACTCCCCCGCGTACGGGTAGAGCGCGAAGTGGGCGCTGGAGCGGCCCGTGTTGCGCAGCTTCAGCCGGACGACGCCCGCGGCGGCGTCGAACGCCCCGTCGGCGTCGGGCCGGTAGGGCAGCGGGCGGGCCGGGCGGCTGCCGGGCTCCTGGCGCGGCATCCGCTGCCGGGCCGGAGGCTCGGGGTTCCACCGGCCGGTGAACGGCGGAACGGCCCCGGGCGCGTGCACCGCGGGCAGCCGGCGGCCGCGGGTGAAGTCGAAGGCGCCGGTCAGGTCGCCGCAGACGGTGCGCCGCCAGGCGCTGATGTTGGGCTCGTGCACGCCCAGCCAGCGCTCCAGGAAGCGGGTGATCGAGGTGTGGTCGAAGACCTCGGAGCAGGCGTAGCCGCCCAGCGACCAGGGCGAGACGACGAGCATGGGGACCCGGATCCCCAGCCCGACCGGCTGTCCCTGCCAGAACTCGTCCTTCGTCCCGGCCGGCGGCACCGGCGGCGGGACGTGGTCGAAGAAGCCGTCGTTCTCGTCGTAGGTGATGAACAGGGCCGTGTGCCGCCACACTTCGGGGTTGCGGCCCAGCGCGTCGAGGATCTTGTAGACGATGGAGGCGCTGGCGACGGGCGAGGAGGCGCCCGGGTGCTCGGAGTCGGCGCCGGAGGGGACGATGTACGAGACCTTCGGCAGCTTGCCCGAGGCGACGTCGGCCGCGAACGCCGTGGCCGTGGAGCCGGGTTCGCCCCGGTGCAGGGCGCGCCGGAAGAGGGTGCGCTCGGTGTCGGTGAGCGCGGCGACGCCTTCGTCGAGCAGGCCCTGCAGCCGTGTGCGGCCCGCCGCGTCGGCGGCGGCCAGCTTCTCGTAGAAGGCGGTCATGGTGCGGACGCCGTCGACCTTGGCCAGGGCCTTGCGGGCCACCGCCTTGAAGCTCGCGAAGAACTCCAGGTTGTTGTCGGTGAAGTTGTCCCATTCCTGGTAGACCTGCCAGCCGATGCCGGCCTTCTGCAGCCGCTCGGCGTAGGTGGTCCAGGTGTAGCCGGTGTGCTTGTCCTCGTCGTAGGCGTCGTTGCCGACGGCCCGGGCGCCGCCCGGCTCGAAGCCGGTCCAGCCGCTGACCAGGTGGTTGCGGTTGGGGCTGGTGGAGGAGTGGATCGCGGCGTGGTAGGCGTCGCAGACGGTGAAGGTGTCGGCGAGCTCGTGGTGCAGCGGCACGTCGGCGCGGTCGTAATGGGCCATGGTGGCCGGGGTCTTGGCGGCGATCCAGTTGTCCATCCAGCCGTCGCGCCAGGCCTTGTGGCCGCCGGCCCAGCTGTGGTCGAGGGCGCCGATGTACTGGAGGTCCTTGTGCTGGGCCGCGGCCGCGTCACGGACGGCGAAGGGCAGCACCGGGCCCTTGGGGCCGGGCTGTTCGAAGATGCTGCCGCCGCCGGGGAGGCGGACGGCGTTGCGGTCCGCGTAGCCGCGCACACCGCGCAGGGTGCCGAAGTAGTGATCGAAGGAACGGTTCTCCTGCATAAGGACGACCACGTGCCGGATGTCCGCGAGACCACCGCCGGAGCGCTCCGCTCCGGCTGCTATCGCCTGGTGCAGCGATGGCGGCAGCAGCGAGCCCGTCGCCGCAATCGTTGCGGCGCCGGCGCCCAGTGACAGTGCGCGCCTGCGCGATATGTCCGGTGACAAGGGGACCCTCCCGGTCGATGGTGCCTGCCCCGTAAGGGGCGCGGGGAACTGCGCGATCAGCCACCGACGGCCTGCGGGCGCATTGTGGCTGGTCGCGCAGTTCCCCGCGCCCCTTACGGGGCGCTAGACCGGGACAGTAGTGACACAGGTTGACCAAGGGAAGGCCCCTGGCCAACCCGGAGGTGAACGCCCGTCAGCGGGCGCCCGCGTGCCAGCTGTGCGCCACGTCCACCACCACATGGTTGCCCGACTGGAAGACCCGGAACGGCAGCCGGGCCCGCACCCCCACCCCGACCTGGGTGTCGCCCTCGAAACTGCCGCCGTAGCGGATGTCCTTGAAGGTGCGGTACCCCTCGACGCCCACGCCCGGCAACGGCTTGCCGACGTGCGCCCGGTAGCTGGGCTGCATCGTCTCCGGGTCGTAACTCGGCGCACCGACGCGGACTTCGAGGATCGCGCCGCCGCCGACCGGGATCAGGTCACCGGAGCCGTCCTGGTGCAACTCGTCCACGTAGCGCACGTGATAGCGGACCGGTCCGTGCTCCGTGCTGCCCTCGGCGCCGCGGATGTCGAAGACCATGCGGTCGAAGCAGGCGTGCTGCCCGGTTCTGATGTTCACCAGCGGCGCGTACCCGGCCGTCTCGGTGTTCACCTTGGGGAGGCTCCCCCAGTCGCCCGCGCACGCCGCCTCGATGCCGGCCACCGTGGTGGCCCCGTCCACCGCCACGGCCGTCCCGGTCGTCGCCGCCAGCCCCGCGCCCGTCAGCAGGAGCGCCGCCAGCGCTGTGCTCACCCGTCGCATTGCCACTCCCCAGCCCTCGTCCGGGCACGCGGACCGGCCCGTTCCAGGCGATCATGCCGGACCGTTCCGGCATGTGTGGTGCGTACCGGTAAAAATCAGCCACCCTGGGGCATACGTCAATGGCCGCTCCTCCGTGGGGAGAAGCGGCCATCGGACTCGGTCGTATCAGCCCTCGACGCCCAGCTTCTCCAGGATCAGCTCGCGGACGCGCGCCGCATCCGCCTGGCCCCGGGTGGCCTTCATGACCGCGCCGACGAGCGCACCCGCCGCCGCGACCTTGCCGCTGCGGATCTTGTCCGCGATGCCCGCGTTGGCCGCGATCGCCTCGTCGACGGCCGCACCCAGGGCGCTGTCGTCGGAGACGAGCTTCAGGCCGCGCTGCTCGACGACCGCGTCCGGCTCGCCCTCGCCGGCCAGCACGCCCTCGATGACCTGGCGGGCCAGCTTGTCGTTGAGCGAGCCGTCGGCGACCAGCGCCGCGATCCGCGCGACCTGGGCCGTGCTGATCGGGAGCTCCGCGAGGGCGGTGCCCTCCTCGTTGGCCCGGCGGGCCAGCTCGCCCATCCACCACTTGCGGGCGGCGGCGGAGTCGGCACCGGCCGCGATGGTGGCCTCGATCAGGTCCACCGCGCCCGCGTTGAGGATCGACTGCATGTCGTGCTCGGAGACGCCCCAGTCCTCGCGCAGCCGGTTGCGGCGCACGCGCGGCAGCTCGGGCAGGGTGCCCCGCAGCTCCTCGACCCACGCACGGGCGGGGGCCACCGGCACCAGGTCCGGCTCGGGGAAGTAGCGGTAGTCCTCGGCCTCTTCCTTGATGCGGCCGGAGGTGGTGGAGCCGTCCTCCTCGTGGAAGTGACGGGTCTCCTGGACGATCTTCTCGCCCGCGTTCAGCACGCCGGCGTGGCGGCTGATCTCGTACCGGACGGCACGCTCCACGGAACGCAGCGAGTTGACGTTCTTCGTCTCGGAGCGCGTGCCGAACTTTTCGGTGCCGTTGGGGCGCAGCGACAGGTTGACGTCGCAGCGCATCTGGCCCATCTCCATGCGGGCCTCGGAGACGCCGAGCGCCTTGATGAGCTCGCGCAGCTCGGCGACGTACGCCTTGGCGACCTCGGGGGCCCGCTCGCCCGCGCCCTCGATCGGCTTGGTGACGATCTCGATGAGCGGGATCCCGGCGCGGTTGTAGTCCAGCAGCGAGTGCTGGGCGCCGTGGATGCGGCCGGTGGCACCGCCCACGTGCGTGGACTTGCCGGTGTCCTCCTCCATGTGGGCGCGCTCGATCTGCACACGGAAGATCTCGCCGTCCTCCAGCTGCACGTCGAGGTAGCCGTTGAAGGCGATGGGCTCGTCGTACTGGGAGGTCTGGAAGTTCTTCGGCATGTCCGGATAGAAGTAGTTCTTCCGGGCGAAGCGGCACCACTCGGCGATCTCGCAGTTGAGCGCGAGGCCGATGCGGATCGCGGACTCGACGCCGGTCGCGTTGACGACCGGCAGCGCGCCGGGCAGGCCGAGGCAGGTGGGGCAGGTCTGCGAGTTGGCGTCGGCGCCCAGCTCCGTGGAGCACCCGCAGAACATCTTGGTCTTGGTGCCCAGCTCGACGTGGACCTCCAGGCCCATGACGGGGTCGTAGGACGCCAGCGCGTCCTCGTACGGCACCAGTTCAGTGACGGTCACGAAAACTAACCTCTCAAGTCCACAGCTCAGCCGGCGAGGACGTCGTCGCTGTTCATGCGGCGCAGCTCGCGCACGAGCAGGGCGACGCCGGTGACGATGGCGGCGGCGGAGACGACCGCGTCGACGAGCTGCAGGGTGTCCTGCTCGCTCCGCGCCGCCTTCGCCTGCTTCGCCACGCTCACCGCACCGAACAGCGTGGTGCCGATGGACAGGTACGTACCGGCCTTGGACTTCTTGAAGCCCTTGGCCTTCTTCAACGCGCTCGACTTTTCTGCACTCACAGCGACGGTGCCTCCTCCAGCAGCGGGTGGCCCCAACGCTCGGTGAACGCGGCCTCGACCGCGGCGCCGACCTTGTAGAGCCGGTCGTCCTTCATGGCGGGAGCGATGATCTGCAGACCCACCGGCAGCCCGTCCTCCGGGGCGAGGCCGCACGGCAGCGACATGGCCGCGTTGCCCGCCAGGTTGGTCGGGATGGTGCACAGGTCCGCGAGGTACATCGCCATCGGGTCGTCGGCGCGCTCGCCGATCGCGAAGGCGGTGGTCGGGGTGGTCGGCGAGACGATCACGTCGACCTGCTCGAAGGCCTTCTCGAAGTCCCGCGTGATGAGCGTGCGGACCTTCTGGGCCGAGCCGTAGTAGGCGTCGTAGTAGCCCGAGCTCAGCGCGTAGGTGCCGAGCATGACGCGGCGCTTGACCTCGGGGCCGAAGCCGGCCTCGCGGGTGAGGGCGGTGACGTCCTCGGCGGAGCGGGTACCGTCGTCGCCGGTCCGCTGCCCGTAGCGCAGGCCGTCGAAGCGGGCCAGGTTCGAGGAGCACTCGGACGGTGCGATCAGGTAGTACGCGGCGAGCGCCAGGTCGAAGGACGGGCAGTCGACCTCGACGATCTCGGCGCCCAGCTCCCTGAGCAGCTCGACGGACTCGTCGAAGCGCTGCACGACGCCGGCCTGGTAGCCCTCGCCGCGGAACTGCTTGACGACACCGACGCGCAGGCCCTTGACGTCGCCGTTCCGCGCCGCCTCGACGACCGGCGGGACCGGGGCGTCGATGGAGGTGGAGTCCAGCGGGTCGTGACCGGCGATCACCTCGTGCAGCAGGGCCGCGTCCAGGACCGTGCGGGCACAGGGGCCGCCCTGGTCGAGGGAGGAGGAGAAGGCGACCATGCCGTAGCGGGAGACCGCGCCGTAGGTCGGCTTGACGCCGACGGTGCCGGTGACGGCGGCGGGCTGGCGGATGGAGCCGCCGGTGTCCGTGCCGATCGCCAGCGGGGCCTCGTAGGAGGCCAGGGCGGCGCTGGAGCCGCCGCCGGAACCACCGGGGATCTTCGTCAGGTCCCAGGGGTTGCCGGTCGGGCCGTAGGCGCTGTTCTCGGTGGAGGACCCCATGGCGAACTCGTCCATGTTGGTCTTGCCGAGGATGACGACGTCCGCGTCCTTGAGCCGCTTGGTCAGCGTCGCGTCGTACGGCGGGATCCAGCCTTCGAGGATCTTGGAACCGACGGTGGTCGGGATCCCCTTGGTGGTGAAGATGTCCTTCAGCGCGAGCGGGACGCCGGCCAGCGGGCCGAGCTTCTCGCCGCGGGCGCGCTTCTCGTCGACGGCACGGGCCTGGGCGAGGGCACCCTCGCGGTCCACGTGCAGGAAGGCGTGCACCTTCTCGTCGACGGCGTCGATCCGGGCCAGGTGGGCCTCGGTGACCTGGACGGCCGTGAGCTCGCCGGAGGCGATCTTCGCCGCGATCTCGGCGGCGGTGAGCTTGATGATGTCCGTCATGACGGTCTTAGTCCTCCCCCAGGATCTGCGGCACCTTGAAACGCTGCTGCTCCTGGGCGGGGGCGCCGGAGAGCGCCTCCTGCGGGGTCAGCGACGGACGGACCTCGTCCAGGCGCATGACGTTGGTCAGCGGCAGCGGGTGGGAGGTCGGCGGGACGTCCTGTTCGGCAACCTCGGAGACGCGGGCGACCGCGCCGATGATGTCGTCGAGCTGAGTGGCGAAGTGGTCGAGCTCTTCGTCCTGCAGTTCCAGACGTGCCAGCCGGGCGAGGTGGGCGACCTCCTCGCGCGTGATGCCAGGCATGCAGCGATCCTCAGGGTGAGTGTGTAGGTTTCGGGGCCAATCCTATGGCCTCCGGGCGCGCGGTCGCCTGACCATTGATTCCGGGCCGGGGAACCCACCCCTCGCAGCCCCTCAGGTGACCGCATCCTCCTCGGCCGGCGAAACCGAGGCCGCACCCGCACGCAGGGGCTCGGCCTCCCGGCGCCAGCCGCCCTCCTGGCGGAGCCGGAGCCAGGCCGTGGTCTCGTCCGGCGGCATCGCGGCGGCCACCAGCCAGCCCTGGACCGCGTCGCAGCCCAGATCCCGCAGCCGCTCCCAGGTCTCGTCGTCCTCCACGCCCTCCGCGACCACCAGCAGGCCCAGCGAATGGGCCAGGTCCAGCGTGCAGCGGACGATCTCGGCGTCCTCGTTGTCGATGGCGAGGCGGGCCACGAAGGAACGGTCGATCTTGAGCTCGCTCACCGGGAGGCGGCGCAGGTGGACGAGCGAGGAGTAGCCCGTGCCGAAGTCGTCCAGGGACATCTTGACGCCGTGGCCGGTGAGGCCGGCGAGGGTGTCGGCGGCGCGCTGGGGGTCCTCCAGCAGGACGTGCTCGGTTATCTCCAGCTGCAGCGCCCCCGCGGGGACCCCGTGCCGGGCGAGGCGGGCCGCCACCGAGCCCGCGAAGCCGGGCGTGTGGACGTCGCGCGGCGAGACATTGACGGCGACCGGCACCTCCAGGCCCATCGCCCGCCACTTCGCGACCTGGCCGAGCGCGGTCTCCAGCACGTACTCGGTCAGCCGCGGCATCAGCCCGGACGACTCCGCTATCGCGATGAACTCGTCCGGGGAGACCCGGCCCCGCTCCGGGTGCACCCAGCGCACCAGCGCCTCCAGGCCCTCGACGTGCCCGTCGAAGCCCACCTTCGGCTGGTAGTGCAGCTCGACGTCACCGGCGTCCAGCGCGCGCCGCAGGTCCCCCAACAGCCCCAGCCGGTCGGGGGTGTTGCCGTCGCGGCGGGCCTCGTAGACCTCGACGCCGCTGCGGTCCCGCTTCGCCTGGTACATCGCCACGTCGGCCCGGCGCAGCAGGCCTTCGGCGTCGAGCGCGTGGTCGGGGTAGACGGCGACGCCGGCGCTCGCCTCCAGGACGAGGGTGAGCCCGTCGAGGTCGAGCGGGGAGCCGAGGGTGCCGACCAGCGAACGGGCCACCCGCTGGGCGCTGGTGAGGGAGTCGGCGGTGGGCAGCAGGACCGCGAACTCGTCGCCGCCGAGCCGGGCGGCCTCCGCGTCGCGCGGCAGGGCCAGCCGCAGCCGGTCCGCTATCTGCAGCAGCAGCCGGTCGCCGGCGAGGTGGCCGAGGGTGTCGTTGACGGACCGGAAGCGGTCGAGGTCGATGAGGACCAATGCGGCCCGGGTGCCCGCCTGTTCGGCCTCGTCCAGGGCCGTCCAGGTGCGCTCCAGCAGCCACTGCCGGTTCGGCAGCCCGGTGAGCGGGTCGCGCAGCTGCTCCTCGGCGCGGGCCCGGGCTATCCACAGCGTGGAGTCCAGCGCGACGAGCGGCACCGCGAACAGCGGGAGCAGCAGCGGCGCGTGGTCGGCGACGACGGCGATGAGCGGGGCGATGCCGAGCAGCGCGCCGCCGACGAGGGCCTGCCGCACCAGGGCGGCCCGGGCGACGCTGGTGAGCGCCACCCGCGGGGCCATGGAGTACCAGAGCAGGGAGCGGGTGACGGCGAGGTAGACGAAGGCCGCCAGGGCGATCCGGGGGGCGGCGGACAGCTGCCAGCTGTCCGGCGGCCAGGGGGACTCCACGCTCGCGCTGACGCCGCATCCGGCGAGCGCCAGCCCGGCCGCGGCGATACCGAGGATGTCGACCGCGCCATGGAGTAAGGCCTGCCGCCAGCGGTGCCGGCGGGCGGCCGCGACGAGCGTGACGACCGCGATGCTCACCAGCGCGGACGGGAGCCAGCCGTAGAGCAGCAGCACGGCCAGCGTGAGGGCGGCACCGGAGCCGGTGCCGCCCCACCAGCGGTCCCGGCCGAGGGCGACGAGATGGGCCACGATGAGCGCGGTGAGGGTGGCCAGCGACCAGCCGGTCGTGCCACCGGGGAACAGGGCCCGGCCCGTGACGGCCGCACGGGCCGTCCCGGCCGCGAACGCGAGCGCGGCCGCGGCCGTGCAGACCGTCGGCAGCGCGGGTGGGCGGAGCCTGCGCAGCCGGGATGCCGGTTCGGCGCTGTCGATGGGTTTCATGCCCGTCCCTCTCACAGCCGGCGGTGCCCGCGCCACGGCAGGCGCACGTCTCAACAGTAGGCCGCAGAAGGCTACGGCGGGCAGCGATCGGCAGCGGTTGCCCGAATGCGATCCGGCCTTCTGCAGCCCTCCAGCAGGCGCTGTAGGGGTAATGCCCACTGACTATGCGGGCATTACTCCGCCGGGGTGGCCTCCTGGGGCACGGCAGCCGCGCGCGCCGCCTCGGGCCCTTCCTCAAGCAGGACGGCGAAACCGTCCTCCTCCAGCACGGGAACCTTCAGCTGCATCGCCTTGTCGAACTTCGAGCCCGGGTTGTCCCCGACGACCACGAAGTCCGTCTTCTTCGACACCGAACCCGTCACCTTCGCCCCCCGGCTCTGGAGTGCGTCCTTGGCCGCGTCCCGGGTGTGGGTGGAGAGCGTACCGGTGACGACGACGGTCAGTCCGGCGAGCGGACGCGGGCCCTCGTCGGCTCCGGCCTCCTCCTCCATGCGGACCCCGGCGGCCTTCCACTTCTCGACGATCTCGCGGTGCCAGTCCTCGGCGAACCACTCGCGCACCGAGGCGGCGATGGTGCCGCCGACGCCCTCGACCGCCGCCAGCTCCTCCTCGCCCGCCTCCGCGATCCGCTCCAGCGACCTGAACTCGCGGGCCAGCGCGACCGCGGCGACAGGGCCCACGTGCCGGATGGACAGGCCGGTGAGCACCCGGGAGAGCGGGCTCTCCTTGGCCTTCTCCAGCTCGCTCATCAGCCGCTTGGTGTTCTCCTTGGGCTCGGCGGGCAGCGTGCGCTTCTCCTCGCCGCGGCCGACGGTCTTCTCCTGGCCGTAGAAGTACGAGGCGAGGATGCGGTCGTCCTCCTTCGCACCCTTACGGGTGTCCCGGCGCCACATCTTGACGTCGCGGAGGTCCTCGACCTTGATGTCGAACAGGTCGGCCTCGCTGGAGAGCACGCGGGGCCCCTCGTCGGGCGCGGTCAGTGCGCGGACCGTCTCCTCGCCCAGCGCCTCGATGTCCAGCGACTTGCGGCCGGCGAGGTAGAAGATGCGCTCGCGCAACTGGGCCGGGCAGGAGCGGGCGTTGGGGCAGCGGAGGTCGATGTCGCCCTCCTTCATGGGCCGCAGGCCCGCCCCGCACTCCGGGCACTCGGCGGGCATCACGAACTCCCGCTCCGTGCCGTCCCGCAGGTCGGCCACGGGGCCCAGGATCTCGGGGATCACGTCGCCCGCCTTGCGCAGCACGACCATGTCACCGATGAGGACGCCCTTGGACTTGACGACCTCCTGGTTGTGCAGGGTGGCGAACTCGACCTCGGAACCGGCCACCGTGACGGGCTCGACGACCGCGTACGGCGTGACCCGGCCCGTGCGGCCGACGCCCACGCGGATGTCCACCAGCCTGGTGTTGACCTCCTCCGGGGGGTACTTCCAGGCGATGGCCCAGCGCGGGGCGCGCGAGGTGGAGCCGAGCCGCCCCTGCAGGGGGATCTCGTCGAGCTTGACGACCACGCCGTCGATCTCGTGCTCCATGGAGTGGCGGACGTCCGGGTTGCCGTAGTGCGCGATGAACTTCCGCACGGCGTCCAACGAGTCGACGACCTTGGCGTGCGCGGCGGTCGGCAGGCCCCACTCGCGCAGCAGCTCGTAGGCGTGGGACTGGCAGTCGATGTCGAAGCCGTCGCGGGCGCCGATGCCGTGGACCACCATGTGCAGCGGGCGGGTGGCCGTGATGCGCGGGTCCTTCTGGCGCAGCGAACCGGCCGCCGCATTCCGCGGGTTGGCGAAGGGGGGCTTGCCGGCCTCCACCAGGCGGGCGTTGAGCTCCTCGAACTTCTCCATCGGGAAGTAGACCTCGCCGCGCACCTCGACGAGCGCGGGGATGCGGTCGCCCTTGAGACGGTCGGGGATCTCGGAGATCGTGCGGACGTTGGGCGTGATGTCCTCGCCGGTGCGGCCGTCGCCACGGGTGGCGGCGCGGGTGAGCCGGCCGTACTCGTAGGTGAGGTTGACGGCGAGGCCGTCGACCTTGAGCTCGCACAGGAAGTGGTACGCGGTGCCCTCGCCGTCGCCGATCTCCTTGGCGATGCGCTCGGCCCAGGCGGCGAGCTCCTCGTCGTCGAAGGCGTTGTCCAGCGACAGCATGCGCTCACGGTGCTCGACGGCCGTGAACTCCGTCTCGTACGCGCCCGCGACCTTCTGGGTCGGGGAGTCCGGGGTGCGCAGCTCCGGGTGCTCCTCCTCCAGGGCCTCCAGCGAGCGCAGCAGCTTGTCGAAGGCGGCGTCGCTGATGACCGGGGCGTCCTTCACGTAATACCGGAAGCGGTGCTCCTCGATCTGCTCGGCCAGCCGAGCGTGCCTCTCCCGCGCCTCCGCGGGCACCGTGGCCTGCGCCGCGAGCTCGTCGAGCTCCTCGCCCCGCTGTCCGCCTCGCTGTTCGACAGCCACCGTTCCGTCCTCCCGTTGCTCCATGCGCGCCGTCACTCCGGGTTGTCCGCGAGCGATCGGGCAGCCCGGACGCAGTGCTCCAGAGCCCGGCGGGCATATGCGGGCGAAGCACCCGCGAGCCCGCACGAGGGAGTGACCACCACGGACTCCGCGAGAGTCCCCGGCGCCAGCCCCAGCCTGCGCCACAGCGTCCTGACACCCATGACGCTACCGGCAGGGTCCGACAATGGGCCGTCCGTGCCGGGCACCACGCCCGCGAAGAGCGTCGTCCCCGCCTCGACCGCCTCACCGATCGCATCGTCCTCACGCTCGGTGAGGAGAGAGAAATCGAACGAGACGCCGGTGACGCCTGCGCGGCGCAGCAGCGCGAAGGGCACGCCGGGGGCGCACGAGTGCACGACGACCGGACCGTCCGCGACCGCGACGAGGTCCCGCAGCGCCCCCTCGACGACGGCCCGGTCGACGGCCCGGTAGGTGCGGTAGCCGCTGGCGGTACGGATCTGCCCGCGCAGCACGGCGGTGAGCGAGGGCTCGTCGAGCTGGAGCATCACGTGGGCGCCGGGCACCCGGCGGCGGACCTCGGCGAGGTGGTTGCGCAGGCCCTCGGCCAGCGAGCCGGTCAGGTCACGGCAGGCGCCCGCGTCGTTCAGGGCGGCTTCGCCGCCGCGCAGTTCGAGCGCGGCGGCGAGGGTCCAGGGGCCGACGGCCGAGACCTTGAGGGTGCCCTCGTAGCCCTGGGTGAACTCCTCCAGGGCGTCGAGGTCCTCGCCCAGCCAGGAGCGGGCCCGGCGGGTGTCCCGTCCGGGCCGGTCGCCGATCCGCCAGCCGCTGGGCTCGACATGGGCGAAGACCTCCACCAGCATCCCGGCGGTCCGGCCGATCATGTCGGCCCCGGGCCCGCGGCCGGGGAGTTCCGGCAGGTACGGCAGGGTCTCCAGCGACCCGGTGACGGTCTTGGCGGCCTCGCGCGCATCGCCGCCGGGCATCGACCCGACCCCGGTCGCGGTTCCGGGGACGGCGGAAAAACTGTTGCTCTCGCTCACCCCGGAAGCGTACTCAGCCACCGCCGACCCGCAGCCGACGCACTACCCCGGGGGTCCGGGGCGAAGCCCCGAGTACCTCGACTGCGGGCGCATCGTGGCTGGTCGCGCAGTTCCCCGCGCCCCTTACGGGGCGCGAAGATCCGCCGAACACGCCCTAGTGCCCCGGTCGCACCGAGAGGTCGTTGATCTCGGCGTCCCGCGGCAGGTCGAGCGCGAGCAGCACGGTCGCGGCCACCGAGCGCGGGTCGATCCAGCGCTCTGCGTCGTACTCCTGGCCCTCCTGCTGCCGCACCTTCTGCTGCATGGGCGTGGCCGTGCGCCCGGGGTAGACGCTGGTGACCCGCACGCCGTTGGCGTGCTCCTCCTCGCGCAGGGCGTCGGCGAGCGCCTTGAGCCCGTGCTTGCTGGCCGCGTACGCGCCCCACTCGGCGTTCGCCCGCAGCCCCGCACCGGAGTTGATGAAGACCACGTGCCCCTTGGTGACCCGCAGCTGGGGCAGCAGCAGGCGGGTCAGCTCGGCGGGGGTGACGAGGTTGACCGCGAGGGTGTTGTTCCAGGTCTTCGTGGTGAGCTCGCCGACCCCGCCGAGGTCGGCGACCCCGGCGATGTGCAGCAGCGAGTCGATCCGGTCCGGCACGGTCTGGTGGCCGAGGGCCCAGGAGAGCCGGTCGGGGTTGGCCAGGTCGGCGACGAGCGTGCGCGCGCCGGGGAAGCGGGCGGCCAGTTCCTTGGCCCGTCCCGCGTCCCGCGCGAACAGCCACAGCTCGTCCCCGCGCTCCAGCAGCTGCTGCGCGACGGCTTCGCCGATGCCGGAGCCGGCGCCTGTGATCACATGTGTTGCCATGGGTGACAGCTTGCCTTACCGGCTCGCGCCCCGGCTTTCGAGATACGCGAGCGCGCTCGCCCCGTCCTCGGCGAAGAACACCAGCTCGGCGAGGGGCAGCGGCAGGAACCCCTCGTCCTCCATCCGCTGGAACTGCTGCTTGAGCCCGTCGTAGAAGCCGGCCGTGTTCAGCAGCACGACGGGCTTGGTGTGCAGCCCGTGCTTCTTGAGCTCCAGGATCTCGGTCGCCTCGTCGAGCGTGCCGGTGCCGCCGACCATGACGACGACGGCGTCACCGCGGGCGAGCAGTCCCGCCTTGCGCTCGGCGAGGTCCTTGGCGACGACCATCTCGTCCGCGTTCTGCCGGGCCTTGGCGGCGAGGAACTCGACGGAGACGCCGACCAGTCGGCCGCCGTTCTGTTGCACGCCGTCCGCCATCACCTTCATCAGCCCGGACTCCGAGCCGCCCCACACCATGGTGTGGCCGCCCTTGCCGATGAGTTCGGCGAACTCGCGGGCGGGGGTGGTGTATCGGTCGTCGAGGTCGGCGGCGGAGCAGAAGACGGTGATGTTCATGGGGTCAACGGTACGCGCGGGCCTACGCGGCCAGCGCGGGCACCGCTCCCGGGGGCGGGGACCCCGGGTCCAGCACCAGCTCGAACCAGATGATTTTGCCGAGCGTCCCCAGCGGGGACCGGCCGAGGGGGAAGCCGCCCCAGCGGTGGGCGACGAGGTCGAGGATGAGCAGGCCACGGCCGCTGCCACTGCCCGTGTCCGGGCTCGGCGACACGGGAACGGGCAGGTGCGCACCGGTGTCGGTGACGCTCACCCGCAGCACGGGGTGCGCCCAGGTGAGCCGGACGGCGGCGGGGCCGCGCGAGTACCGGACGGAGTTGGTGGCGAGCTCGGACGTCAACAGTTCTGCCCTGTCGGCGAGTTCGTGGAGCCCGTGGGCGGCGAGAACGGCTCGGAGCGTGATCCGGGCGATGCCGGGGCCGCGGGGGTCGCGGGGAAAGGCGAGTTCGTACTCCCAGGGTTCGGTGAACGGGATGGGGGCGGGGCGTGGGTGCAGGTGCGGGTTGTCCATGGGGGCACCTCCGGTGGGGCCGTGCCGTGCGGTGTCCTTGCCGCGTTGAACGCGGTGCGCTTCCGCGGGGCGCGGCGCGGTTGAGTGGCGTGGCTCACACCGTAGGGCCTCACGACTCACGCGTGAGCCACATTTCACGAATGAGTGAGTCGACAGCGAACTCACTAGACCGGAACACCGCGCGCTGCCAGACTGCTTGGCGCGTATGAGAGAGGATCCATGGCTCCACGAAACGGCCCCACAGGCCGCCAGAAACGCCTGGCCACGGAGATGCGCCGGCTACGCGAACAGGCAGGAATCTCGGTCCAGCAGGCAGCTGCCATGCTCGGCGCGGACCGCACGATGATCTCCAACATCGAGGCAGGCCGCACTGGACTCAGCGAGGAGCGCGTCCGACATCTGGCCTGTCGATACCGATGCCCGGACCCGGAACTGACCGATGCACTGGCCGCCATGGCAGGCAATCGCCGACCACGCCCATGGTGGGACGAGTACCGAGGGAAGCTTCCGGACGGACATCTGGGCGTCTCCGAGATCGAGCACCACGCAACCCGAATCCGCACCGCGCAGACTGTGCATCTGCCCGGCCTCTTCCAGACCGAGGACCACGCACGAGCCCTTTTCAAGCTCGTCGTCCCCAAGTTGCCGCGCCTGGAAGTAGAGCTTGGGGTCGCTCATCGCCTGGGCCGCCAATCCGTCGTCAACGGGGACCGCGCAACTCCGTACGTCGGCATCATTCACGAGGCTGCCCTCCGACTGGAGTTCGGCGGGCGCGACATTGCTCGCAAGCAGTTGGAGCACCTGGCGGAAGCAGCAGACCGGGAGAACGTGACCCTTCGGGTCATCCCATTCAGCGCAGGCGGCTTCCACGGCGCTGGCCACTCGATCCTCTACGCGGAAGGTCCCGTACCTCAGCTCGACACGGTCCACCTGGACACTGAACTCGGGGCCCACTTCATCGATGCCCCCACGCCACTGGCCAACTACCGTGCTCTGCTGGACCTGATGGAAAGCTCGGCGCTCCCGCCTGACGAGTCACAAAGCCTCATCTGGTCCATCGCACGCGAAATGTGAGAGGCCCAGACCGTGATAGATCGCAACTGGCAGCGCTCAAGCTTCAGCGGGGGCGGCGGCAACAACTGCGTCGAGTGCGCAGCAACCGGCACCGGAACGGTGGCTCTCCGCGAGAGCGAGGTCCCGGCAGAGGTCATAAGAGCGGGCCAGTACGCCCTCGGGACACTACTCGCCGGTATAAAGGCGGGCAGAGTCGGACCACGTGACTCCGAAACCGATAGGGACTGACAACGCATGCCCACCAAGACAGTTGACATCACCACCCCCGACGGCACCGCCGACGCCTTCGTCGCCTTCCCCGACGACGGCGAGCAGCACCCCGCCGTCCTGCTGTACATGGACGCCCTCGGACTGCGCCCGGTGATCCACGCGCTGGCCGAGCGGCTGGCCGCCGAGGGCTACTACGTCCTGGCCCCGAACCTCTACTACCGCCGGGGCCGCGCGCCCCTGTTCGAAGTGCCCGACCTGAGCGGCCCCGAGGCCCGCGGGGCGTTCTTCGAGCACCTCGCCCCGATGATGCAGGAACTCACCGCCGAGCGGGTGCGGAGCGACGCCGACGCCTACCTGGACTTCCTCGCTGCTCAGCCCGAGGTCGGCCCCGGCCCGGTCGGATCCGTCGGCTACTGCATGGGCGCGGTCCTGGCGGTGCGCACGGCGGCGGCCCGCCCCGACGACGTGGCCGCAGTGGCCGGCTTCCACCCGGGCCGCCTGGTCACCGAGACGCCCGACAGCGCGCACCTGCTCGCCCCGCAGCTGCGTGCCGAGCTCCTCTTCGGCCTGGCCGAGCAGGACGAGCCGATGCCCGAGTTCGACAAGGCCCTGGACGCCGCCGGGGTCCGCTACACCTCCGAGGTGTACCCGGACACCGTCCACGGCTTCACGATGTCCGACACGGCAGCCTTCAGCCCGTCCGGACTCCAGCTGCACTGGGACCGCCTGCTGCCCTTCTTCGCCCGTACGCTCACGACCGGCTGATCCTTCGCAACTCCCCCGCGAATCAAGAGGGCCGTTACGGACACGATCGCCCTGGCGATATTTGCCCCTACACACGCCGACGACGAGCGGGAGAGAGTGGCCTGGCGCACAGCCCTGTGGCGGCCGTCACAGGGCAAGCCAGGGCAATGCGGAGGAATGCCATGCCTGCACCCGAGCTCGCGGAAGGCCGTTACATCATCGGAGCCCACATCGGGTTCCGGATCACCCTGACCAGCACCCAGCACTCCGTCGACCACGGCGCCCCCGTCATCGTCGCGCCGGAGCTCATCCCGCCGATCCCCCAGGAGTGGCGGATCAAGCGCGTGGACAGCAGCCTGCCGGGGCAGTACCAGATCAAGCCGCTGTACAACCCCAAGGGCACGTTGACCTATGCCAACGAAGTGCTCTGGACCAACGACGTCGAGCCGCTCAACTGGGTGATCAAGCCCACCCCGTTCGGCGTCCACATCCTCTCCGACAAGGGCCTCGCCCTGCGCGCCGACCACATAGGCGCCCAGGTCCGGCTCGCCCCCGAGGACGACTCCCCCAACGAGGCGTGGAGCCTGCACTTCCTCGGGCCGATCGCCGGTGACGAGCCGAGCGAGTAACTCCGCTCCGGACGACCGACTCCAGGCCGGCGAGGCGTTCCTCGCCGGCCTGGAGTGCGTGTGCCGGGACGTCAACTGCCGCTCACCCCATCGGGTGTCCTGGGTGAGAACGCCTGCACGGGGCCCCGACATCAGGGCAAGGTCGTGCCCGCGTCGCTAGCCTGGCAATGGCCAGGACCACACAGGGGGAGGGCAACCATGACCATGCAGCTGGAGCGCCCGGTGACGACAACTGAGGAAATGCGGATGTTCGAGGCAATCGACGAGGCATTCCCGGACTTGCACGCCGAGATGATCGACGGAGAGGTCTGCATCGAAACCGTGGTTACCAGTGCACACGGGAACATGGTCATGACCATCGCTTCCCAGCTGTTGTCCAAGTGGTTCGTCATGACAGAGGTCAACACCGTCTACGAAGGCTGGCACGGGACGACGTACCTCCGCCCGGACTTCTCCATCGCCGACCCGTCCTACCGCGGCACGAATCACCAGGAGTTCCCCGCCGACGAAGTCATCCTCGTCGGTGAGGTCGTCTCTGCATCGAACCCGGAGAATGACACCCGCCGCAAGGTCGCGAAGTACGCCCAGGCCGGTATCCCGTACTACCTCATCGTGGATCCCACCAAGGGTGAGTGCCTGCTCTACTCGCTTCCCGACGAGGGCCGCTACCGGTCAAAGACGGAAAGCAAGTTCGGTGATCCGGTGCCGATCGGCGACCCCATCGGCACCGAGCTCGACACCACGGCGCTTTATACCTACTGAGCCCTGTCCAGTCCGCGGTGTTCGACCAAGCGAGGAGGCAATTCTCATCCGCACTGCGGCGGGCGATCGCCACAGTCGCGCCCTCCAGACTCCCGGCAACCCCGCTTTCCTACTGAGCCGCCCGCAGGGCAGCCCGCTCCGTCGCCGCAATAGTCGCCGACCCCACCACCCGCGTCCCGTCGTACAGCACGATCGCCTGTCCCGGGGCCACGCCCCGCACCGGCTCCGCGAAGCGGACCCGGAGCTCAACGCCATCCACCAGTTCCGCCGTGACCGCCGTCTCGCCGCCGTGGGCGCGCAGCTGCGCCGTGTACGTGCCCTCCCCCTCGGGAGCGACCCCGCACCAGCGCGGCTTGATCGCCGTCAGCGCGATCACGTCGAGCGCCTCCACCGGGCCCACCGTCACCGTGTTGTTCACCGGCGAGATGTCCAGGACGTAGCGCGGCTTGCCGTCCGGGGCCGGGTGGCCGATGCGGAGGCCCTTGCGCTGGCCGATCGTGAAGCCGTAGGCGCCCTCGTGGGTGCCGATCCTGGTGCCGGACTCGTCGACGATGTCGCCCTCGGCCTTGCCCAGCCGCTTCGCCAGGAAGCCCTGGGTGTCGCCGTCCGCGATGAAGCAGATGTCGTGGCTGTCGGGCTTCTTCGCCACCGCCAGGCCACGGCGCTCCGCCTCCGCGCGGATCTCGTCCTTCGTGGTGATCGTGTCGCCCAGCGGGAACATCGCGTGGGCGAGCTGCTTCTCGTCCAGGACGCCGAGGACGTACGACTGGTCCTTCGCCATGTCGCTCGCACGGTGCAGCTCGCGCGTGCCGTCCTCGTTCAGCACGACCGTCGCGTAGTGACCCGTGCACACCGCGTCGAACCCGAGCGCGAGGGCCTTGTCCAGCAGGGCCGCGAACTTGATCTTCTCGTTGCAGCGCAGGCAGGGGTTCGGGGTCCGCCCGGCCTCGTACTCCGCGACGAAGTCCTCGACGACGTCCTCGCGGAAGCGTTCGGCGAGGTCCCAGCAGTAGAAGGGGATGCCGATGACGTCCGCGGCGCGGCGGGCGTCGCGGGAGTCCTCGATGGTGCAGCAGCCGCGGGCGCCGGTGCGGAAGGATTGCGGGTTCGCCGAGAGGGCGAGGTGCACGCCGGTCACGTCGTGACCGGCCTCGGCGGCTCGCGCCGCGGCAACGGCGGAGTCCACTCCGCCGGACATGGCGGCCAGTACGCGGAGGCGACGTCCGTCGCGGGGGGAGTCAGTCATAGCCCTTCCAGGGTACGTGCGGGTCGGCTGTGGCTGGTCGCGCAGTTCCCCGCGCCCCTTTCGGGGCGCGAGCCCCTCTCTCTAGCTCAGCCCCGCGCTCCTCGCCCGTTCCACCACGGGGCCGATCGCCTCGATCACCGCCGAGACGTCATCGTGCGTCGACGTGTGGCCCAGCGAGAACCGCAGCGTCCCCCGCGCCAGCTCCGGGTCCGTCCCCGTCGCGAGGACGACATGGCTCGGCTGTGCCACCCCGGCCGTGCAGGCCGAGCCCGTCGAGCACTCGATGCCCTGGGCGTCCAGCAGGAGCAGCAGGGAATCGCCCTCGCACCCCGGGAAGGAGAAGTGGGCGTTGGCCGGGAGCCGGCCCGCCGGGTCCGGGTCGCCGCCGAGAACCGCGTCCGGGACGGACCTCCGCACGCCCGTGATCAGTTCGTCGCGCAGGGCGCCCACCTCGCGCGCGAACTCCTCGCGCCGCTCGGCGGCCAGCGCACCCGCGACGGCGAACGCGGCGACGGCCGGCACGTCGAGCGTGCCGGAGCGCACGTGCCGCTCCTGGCCACCGCCGTGCAACAGCGGCACAGGCGCGTACTGGCGCCCCAGCAGCAGCGCGCCGATCCCGTACGGGCCGCCGATCTTGTGGCCGCTGACCGTCATCGCGGCGAGCCCGGAGTCGGCGAAGCTCACGTCCAGCTGACCGAAGGCCTGTACGGCGTCGGCGTGCAGCGGAATACCGAATTCCGCTGTGACATCGGCCAGTTCACGGACCGGCATGACCGTACCGATCTCGTTGTTGGCCCACATGACCGTGGCCAGGGCCACATCGTCCGGGTTGCGGACGATCGCCTCGCGCAGCGCGTCCGGGTGCACGCGCCCGTAGGCGTCGACCGGCAGGTACTCGACGGTCGCGCCCTCGTGCGCGGCGAGCCAGTCGACGGCGTCGAGCACGGCGTGGTGTTCCACGGGGCTGGCCAGGACGCGCGTACGGGCCGGGTCGGCGGCGCGGCGGGCCCAGTACAGGCCCTTCACTGCGAGGTTGTCCGCTTCGGTGCCGCCCGCGGTGAACACGACTTCGCTGGGGCGCGCGCCGAGCGAGGCGGCGAGCGACTCGCGTGCCTCCTCGACGGTGCGGCGCGCCCGCCGCCCGGCGGCGTGCAGCGAGGAGGCGTTGCCCGTGAGGGCGAGCTGGGCGGTCATCGCCTGCACCGCCTCCGGGAGCATCGGGGTGGTGGCGGCGTGGTCGAGGTAGGCCATGGTGGGCACGATTCTACGAGGCGGCCCGCCGGGCGGTACGGGGCGTCCCGGCCGTGCACGGAACGGGGTTTGCGTTGGAGCTCACTCGAAGTCCTACGGTCATGTCCATGAAGAACGGGAACCACATGGACAACTTGCAGGACATGACCCTCGGCGAGCGCCACAAGCGCGGCCTGGCCATGCTGGACACGGTCGACGGCGAGGCCGGCCACCGCGTCGTCGAGTCCCTCGCCGACATCTCCCCCGAGCTGGGCAACCAGGTCATCTCCTGGGCCTTCGGCGAGATCTACGCCCGCCCGGAACTGGCCCCGCGCGAGCGCCAGCTGGTCACACTCGGCATGCTGACGGCCCTCGGCGGCTGCGAGCCGCAGCTGGAGGTGCACGTCAACGGCGCGCTGAACGTGGGCCTGACCCCGACGGAGGTCGTCGAGGCGCTGCTGCACTCGGCGGTGTACTGCGGTATCCCGAAGGCCCTCAACGCGACATTCGTGGCCAAGAAGGTCTTCGCCGAGCGCGGACTGCTGCCGGTGAAGAACTAGGACCTGTTCGGACCTACATGATCTCTAACGTCGGCTCCATGACGCACACCGATGCCGACGAGCGCGGCGAACTCCTGCGGGCGCTGGCCGATCAGCGGCGCCTGGCTCTGATCGCCGCGCAGGGAATCGACGACGCACAGGCCGCCGAGCGCACGACCGTCAGCGAGTTGACGGTCGGCGGGGTGCTCCACCACCTCACCCGGGCCGAGCGGGTCTGGACCCACGTCATGACCGCGGGCGACGGCTCCACCCCGGACGGCATGTGGGACGAGGACCAGTACCGCATGCCGCAGGGCGGCACGCTGCCGGACCTGGTGGCCGCGTACGAGGCGGCGGCGCGGGACACCGACGCGGCGGTCGCCGCGCTTCCCGGCCTCGGCACGGTGGTCCCGCTGCCGGAGGCGCCCTGGGCGCCGGGCCGGCAGGAGCACTGGCCCGTGCGCCGGATCCTGCTGCACCTGCTGCGGGAGACGGCCCAGCACGCGGGCCACACCGACATCATCCGCGAGGGCCTCGACGGCGCGAGCACCACCGCGCGCCTCGGCGACCGGACCGAGCAAGGAGACTTCCCCATGGACTTCACCACCGACCCCCGCCCCCTTCTCGCCCGCGCCACCGGCCAGTTGGCCGCGCTCGTCGCGGCCGTCCCCGCCGAGCGGCTCGGCGACCCGACGCCGTGCGAGGAGTTCGACATACGCGGCCTGCTCGCGCACCTCGTCGGCGGCCTGAACGCCGGTGCCGTCATCGGCGAGACCGGGAAGCCCGAACGCCTGACGGCCGTCGCGGACGTGGCCGACGACGGCTGGGCCGCCGCCTACGAGGCGGGCCGGGCCCGCCTCGCGGCGGCCTGGGCGGACGACGCCAAGCTGGACATGCCCATCTCCGTGCCGTGGGGCGAGATGCCGGGCCGCGCGTACCTCGCCTCGGGGTGCGTGATGGAGACCGTCGCCCACACCTGGGACCTCTCGCAGGCCCTCGGCCACCCGCTGCCGCTGGACCAGGAGCTCGGGGAGTACGCGCTGCAGTGGGCCCAGCAGGCGCTGACGGCCGACCGGCGCGGCGAGGGCGTTCCGTTCGGCCCGGTGCGGACGGCTCCGCAGGACGCGGACGCGTACGGGCGGCTGGCGGCCTGGCTGGGCCGGGCGGTCTAGGACCTGGCGCCCCGAAGGGGCGCGGGGAACTGCGCGAGCAACCACGACGCGCCCGCAGTCGAAGTACCCGGGGCTGCGCCCCGGACCCCTGAGGTGGTGCGTCGGCTGCGGGCCGGTGGGGGCT